>SVSM01000014.1 GCA_015064295.1 Oscillospiraceae bacterium
GGCACCAACGTCTGGTCTGGTGGCCGAAATGGACGCCTGCTTCAAGCAGCTGCTTAATGGTTACTACTGACATATTTCTGTCATCCTTTCTTCGGTTTTCCCACCACGGCATCACAGGTATTAACACCGAAGAGCGTGCCGTGTGTGTATTTTTTAACCACACGATAGTTTACCACATCTTTTTCTATATTGCAAGGGCTTTTTCAGACTTAACAAAATATTTACATTTTATGAAGGAACTTCCGTAAAACCGTTGCGTTTTTCGCGGAAATGTGGTACAATAGAAAGGCAATCCCATACGTGAAAGGAGCTTCCCCTTGAATACTTGTGCAAGCGATCTTCTGACATTTATAAAAAAATCCCCCTCTGCCTATCACACCGTCCGCGCGGTCTCGGATGAGCTGAAAGCAGCGGGCTTTACTGAGCTGAGTGAAGGTGATGCCTGGCATCTGACGGCCGGCGGTAAATACTACGTCACCCGCAACCTGTCCTCCGTCGTTGCCTTTACTCTGCCGGAAGCTACCCTTCCCTGCGGCTTTATGATCGCCGCCGCCCATAGCGATTCCCCTTCCTTTAAGATCAAGGAGATCAGCGATAGCGAGGTAGCCGGCTCTTACACCCGCATCAATGTAGAGCGCTACGGCGGTATGCTCTGCTCCACCTGGTTCGACCGTCCCCTGTCGGCGGCCGGTAAAGTCACGGTAGCAGAAAACGGCAAGGTCGTCTCACATTTGGTGGATCTCGACGCCGATCTCTTTATGATCCCTTCGGTGGCCATCCACATGAACCGCAACGCCAACGAGGGTGCCTCCTACAATGCCGCCTCCGACATGCAGCCCATCGCCGGTACTGCCGCCGTCAAGGGTGGCCTGAAGGCCAAGCTCGCCGAGGCCGTCGGCGCAACCGAGGACGCCGTCCTTGCCACCGATCTGTTCCTCTATCCCCGCACCGAGGGATGCGTTTGGGGACTTCAGAATGAGTTTGTCTCCTCCCCCCGCCTCGACGACCTTCAGTGTGTCTACGGCGCGCTGAACGGCTTCCTGCAGGCCAATAACCGGAAGGCCATGCCCGTCCTCTTTGTTGCCGATAACGAGGAGGTAGGAAGCTCCACCAAGCAGGGGGCCGCCTCCACCTTCCTCTATGACGTTTTGGTTTGTGTGATCGAAGCTCTCGGCGGTTCTCCTGCCGATTACCGCCGTGCCGTTGCCCGCAGCTTTATGGTATCAGCCGACAACGCTCACGCCGTTCATCCCAATCATCCCGAATACGCCGATCCCAACCACCGCCCCGAGATGAACAAGGGTATCGTCATCAAGCACAACGCGGGACAGCGCTATACCACCGATTCGGTCTCGTCGGCCATTTTTACCGCCATCTGCCGTAAGGCCGACGTGCCCCTTCAGCACTTCACCAACCGCCCCGACATGGCGGGCGGCTCTACCCTCGGTAACATCGCCAACACCCAGGTTTCGCTGAACACCGTTGACATCGGTCTCCCCCAACTCGCCATGCACTCCTGCTACGAGACCGCCGGCGTGAAGGACACCGACTACCTCATGAAGGCCATGACCGCCTTCTTCTCCTCATCCCTCCGCATGGACGCCGACGGGGTTTATGGAATAGAATGACGAAGTGGAAGGGGAACGCGGGGCTCTGCCCCGCACCCCGCTTGGAAACTTCTTGAAAGAATGTTTCCGCAGAAAATTTGCTTCGCAAATTATCTGCGTTTTCGGCAAAAAAGAAGCCTTGCCACAGGTCGTGGTAGGGCTTCCTTTTTTAGTATTTATTCCTTCGGTATTGGCTCAATCTTCACAACGATCAAACTGTTTTTTCCATAGACAACACGAACAGGCACGGATGTTTCCGATAACTCAAGAGCATGATCCCAACTTTCATCGAACTCTACAATTCTTACGAAAGCATCACCCACCATAACTCAGCGGGAAAGCTCGGACATAATCACGCCGTCAACGCCGTGGTTACTCACAAGCGATATTTCGCCCTCGTATATCAAAAATTCATGACCAATGATATCTTGTTCAATACGCTTATGAACCTCAAACAACTGAACTCCCTTCAACGCTGCAATGACAATTAAAAGAAGTGAAAACAACACCCACCCGCGTTTCAAAAAATGTGTTTTTTTAGTTAGTAATGCAGGTGACGATTGCGAGTTCTTGTTCCTCTCCGGAAGAAAATCAATGAGCTCGGATACCATAAAACTAAGTGCCATGACAATACATGCAATAACGCCGATCCAATACCGCCTAAGAGCGAGCGGAGCCACTCGTTCCAAGAAATCTACATACTCCATATTACCTCCGCCGAAAACGCAGTTTTCGGCCGATAAAAGTTTTTGAAGGGTTTCAAAGGGGAACTTTTTTCAAAAAGTTCCCCTTTGCCGTTCTTATTCTTATTCCTCAATCTCCTTCACGGCGATAGCAAGCTCCTCCAGCGCCTTGGAATCGGCGGGGGTAGGACACTTGGTCATCAGCTCGGAGGCGTTCTGCACCTTCGGGAAGGCGATCACGTCGCGGATATCCTCAAGACCGAGCAAGAGGGTCACGAGACGGTCAAGGCCGAAGGCCAAGCCGCCGTGAGGAGGTGTACCGTACTTAAAGGCCTCAAGCAGGAAGCCGAACTTCTCGTTGGCCTCCTCCTCGGAGAAGCCGAGGGCACGGAACATCTTGTTCTGGATCTCGGGGGTGTGGATACGGATGGAGCCGCCGCCGGCCTCGGTACCGTTGATGACGATATCGTAGGCAATGGAGCGGACGCGGCCGGGATCGCTTTCGAGGTATTCAATATCCTCGGCAAAGGGCATGGTAAAGGGATGGTGCTTAGCGTAGTAGCGTCCGTCCTCCTCGCTGTACTCGAAGAGGGGGAACTCGGTGATCCACAGGAGCTTATACTCGTTGGGATTCACGAGGCCCATGCGCTTGGCCACCTCGCAGCGGAGAGCACCGAGGGAGTCGAAGACCACGCTGTTCTTATCGGCCACGATAAGGCCCAGGTCGCCTTCCTCAATTTCGAGGGTCTTGACGATAGCGGCATTCTCCTCGTCGGTCAGAAACTTGGCGTAAGAGGAAGAGATTTCCCCTCCGTTATTCTTATACCAGGCAAGACCCTTTGCCCGGAAGGTCTTGACAAACTCGGTCAACGAGTCGATCTCCTTACGGGAGAACTTGGCACCGCCCTTGATGTTGATACCGCGGACACTGCCCTTGTTCTCAATAGCACCGGCAAAGACCTTGAAGCCACAGCCGGCAAGAACGGCAGACAGATCCTTAATCTCAAAGCCAAAGCGGAGGTCGGGCTTATCGGAGCCGAAGCGGTTCATGGCCTCCTCATAGGTCATTCTCTGGAGCGGAAGCTGAAGATCGATGCCCTTGAACTCCTTGAACACCTTTTGGAGGAAGCCCTCGGTGACGGAGATCACGTCATCCTGCGTCACGAAGGACATTTCCAGGTCGATCTGGGTAAACTCGGGCTGACGGTCGGCGCGGAGGTCCTCGTCGCGGAAGCAGCGGGCGATCTGAATATAGCGGTCAAAGCCCGACAGCATGAGAAGCTGCTTATAGAGCTGAGGCGACTGAGGAAGCGCATAGAACTTTCCGTGGTGAACACGGCTGGGAACCAGATAGTCGCGGGCACCCTCGGGCGTCGGCGCGATCAGGTTAGGAGTCTCGATCTCTACAAAGCCCTGATCGGCGTAATATTCTCTGGCGATACGGGCAATCTTGGCGCGGTCGATGATGTTCTGCTGGAGATCGGGACGGCGGAGGTCAAGATAGCGGTGCTTCAGGCGAAGCTCGGGCTTGACGTTGCTGTTCTCCACGATCTCAAAGGGAGGGGTCTGCGCCACAGACAGGACCTTGAGCTCGTCCACGGCGATCTCCACGTGTCCTGTGGGAATGGCGTCGTTGACTGAGGAGCGCTGACGCACCACGCCCTTGGCGCAGAGAACGTACTCCGAGCGGGCGGTGAAGGCGAGATCGAAAACGTCTCTTGCCGTGTTATCGTCAAAGGCGAGCTGAACGATACCGGTACGGTCACGAAGGTCAATAAAGATCAGACTGCCCAGGTCACGGGCCTTCTGTACCCACCCCATGACGCAGGCACGGGTGCCGACGTCGCTCTCGCGGAACTCGCCGCAGTATTTGGTTCTTTTGTCGTTGTTAGTCAGTAGCTGAGACATCGTATTTACCTGTCCTTACTTGTATTTGGATCCGATTGGAAGGATTTTCATAATAGCAATATTATAGCACAGTTCGTGCACACTGTCAACCGAGAAACGCCGTTTTTTCAACAGTCGACGCATTCTGTTAACCGATGGTGCGCTCCCGCAAGGGATTCCATCTTCCCGACAGCCACAAATAGGCAAATACGGCAAAAAGGAAGAGGTTGTGTCCGATCATACAGGCCCATGCAGCCACAAGTCCATAGGAAAGCAGCTGGGTGCAAAGGAAGGTGCCGAGGATGCGAATCCCCCACATGCCGATGATGTTGAACACAAAAGGCGTCACGGTCTTTCCCACCCCCTGCATCATGCCCTCTATGACGATGGAAACGCCGTAAAAGGGCTCGGAAACTGCGACCATACGGAGCACCGTCGCCCCTAACAGGATCACCTGTTGATCACGGGAAAAGAGCCCCATCAGCGTCTCGGCAAAGACGAACAATAGCCCGCCCGACAGGATCATAAGCGCCACCTCGATCCGGATGACGGTGGAAGCAAGGAGCTTCATCTTCTCCTTATCCCTTGCGCCGTAAGCGTTCCCCGCCAGCGTTGCGGCGGCTGTCTGCATACCGTAGCCCGGCACGTAAAAGGCAGACTCTACCGTGTTGGCTATGGTGTGAGCGGCGGTGGCGACGTCACCAAGTGAGTTGATCATGGAAGCAAAGGCCACGTAGCCGAAGGAGGTACCAAAGCGCTGTAACATATTGGGAAGGGCCACGCGAAGACAGGGCTTAAGCACCTCTTTGTCAGGGACGAGACGCTGTCCTCTCGGGGAGATAACGGGATGGCGGTAGACCGCCGCCGTCATACAGATCCCGCCGACCGTGAAGGCGATGGCGCTGGCGATGGCCGCTCCGATGACCTCGAGTCCGGCACCGGGGATGGTGACCGCAACGTCAAGGATCACGACACGCCTTGTGGGAAAGATCAAAAAGAAGTTGAGAACCACGTTCGTGACATTGACCAATATCCCCATCCGCATGGGTGTCTTGGTATCTCCCGCCGCCCGCAGAACGGTACCGAAAATGATGCTGGCGGCGCGGAAGAGCGTTGGTGTATAGAGAATAAAGAAGTATTGAGAAGCGAGCTTACGAATGCCTGGATCGACCCGCATTAAGGTCGGCACCACGGGACTTAAGGACAGGGTAAGGACCGTAAAGACGATTCCGGACACCAGCACGGCCAGTACCGCCTGCGAGGCTGCCCTTGCCGCCTTGGGGCGGTCGTTCTCGCCAAAGGCCTTGGCAATATAGGCGAGAAATCCCACGCCAAGGGCCGATATGGTGCTGCCCACCAGCCAGCTTACGGTACCGGTAGCACCAACCGCAGCCGTCGCCTCCGTCCCAAGAGAGCCGACCATAGCAACGTCCACGTACTGGACCGCCGTTTGCATCAGCTGCTCCAGCATCGTAGGCCATGCCAGCGTAACGATCGCAGGGAGCAGCGCAAGGGACGCCTTCCGCCTGGAATTTATGTTCATCGGTGCGCTGTTACCTCCCTCGTGATTTCGGCTATATTGTAGCATATTCCCCATTTTCTGTCAAGAACGAGCCCTTTCGGACAAGCCCTTGACGAAGGAGAAATAATTTGCTATAATGAAGTCAACTAACCGGAAAGGACATCCTTATGAACATCTGGCACGATCTTCCCGAAGAATTTATCCGCGAGGACAGCTTTACCGCCGTCATTGAAATTCCGAAGGGCGGCAAAAATAAGTACGAGCTTGACAAGACCACGGGGCTCCTTCGTCTTGACCGCGTGCTCTATACCTCCACCCACTATCCGGCCAATTACGGCTTCATTCCCCGTACCTTCGCCGAGGACGACGACCCGCTGGACGTGCTGGTCATCTGCGCCGAGCCGATCAATCCCATGACGCTGGTGCAGGTCTATCCTATCGGGATCATCCGTATGCTGGACGGCGGCCGCAACGACGACAAGATCATCGCCATTCCCTTCTCCGACCCCAACTATAACGGGATCAAGCAAATGGACGACCTGCCCCGCCACATTTTGGAGGAAATGCGCCACTTCTTTAAGGTCTATAAGCAGCTGGAAAACAAGGAGACCGACATCCGCACCCTGTACGGCCGAGAGGAGGCCCTCCGCATCATAAGAGAAGCCATCGATACTTATCGAGTGAAGTACGGAAATGAATCAGAGGGCTGAACGCTTCATCGCAAGGCGGACCGCTCAATACCCTAACTATATGCATTGCCGTGGCATGGTACGGAAAGTACCATGCCACGGCAAACTTTTTACCGTTTTTGGCGAATATTCATTTTCAAAAGGAAAAAATTTCACGGTATATTCACATTGACCGCTTATAATGTTGTAGGAAATCAGCCGATTCTACCATTCCATCGTCGAAAGGAATTTTTCATATGCTCGAGCTACGCAATGTCGTCAAGGACTATCCCGTTGGCGACGGCACCGTTCACGCCCTTCGTGGGGTATCCCTCTGCTTCCGCCGCAGTGAATTCGTGTCGATCCTGGGGCAGTCGGGTTGCGGCAAGACCACCATGCTGAACATCATCGGCGGTCTTGACCGATATACCTCCGGCGATCTTCTCATTAACGGCCGTACCACCAAGGATTTTAAGGACCGCGACTGGGACGCCTACCGCAATCACTCGGTGGGTTTCGTCTTTCAGAACTATTATCTGATTCCTCACCAGACCGTTCTTCAGAACGTGGAGATCGCCCTTACCCTGTCGGGCGTCAAAAAGACAGAGCGCCGCGCCCGTGCCAAGCAGGCGCTGGAGGCCGTGGGCCTTGGGGATCAGCTGAATAAGCGTCCCTCCGAAATGTCGGGCGGACAGATGCAGCGCGTGGCCATCGCCCGCGCCATTGTCAACGACCCCGATATTATTTTAGCGGACGAGCCCACGGGTGCTCTTGACTCCGAAACCAGTATCCAGGTCATGGAGATCCTAAAAAACATCGCCAAGGACCGCCTGGTCATTATGGTCACTCACAATCCGGAGCTGGCCGAGCAGTACGCCACCCGTACCGTGCGGATGCTGGACGGCGTGATCCTGTCGGACAGCCATCCCCTTACGGAGGAGGAATATCGGGCGGAGACCCACGCTGCCTTGGAGCGCGCTGAGAAGGAAAAGCAAAAGAAGATGCCCGCCATGTCCTTTGCTACCTCCTTCGGTCTTTCCCTCCGTAATCTCTTCACCAAGAAGGGACGGACCCTTTTGACCTCCTTCGCCGGCAGCATCGGCATCATTGGCATTGCCCTGATCCTGGCCGTGTCCCAAGGCACCTCCGCTTATATCGATCACGTGCAGGAATCTACCCTTTCCTCCTACCCCTTGAGCATCTTTGAGCAGACGCAGGACTACTCTGCCATGATGGGTGCCATGATGCAGGTACAGGAAAGTCAGAACAGCGACCGGGATCCAGACCTCATCTACGTGGACGATTCCCTCGGCACCATGATGGGCGCCATGAGCGCCACCGCCAAGAACAACCTGGAGGCCTTCAAGGCGCATATTGATGCCAATTATGACGAATTAGCGCCCTATCTCACCGCTATCCAGTACACCTACGGCCTTGATCTTCAGGTCTATACCGGCGACGGAAAGACCCGCGTCAGCCCCACCACCATCTTCGACAACATGGGATCTGCCTTTTCCGGCATGACCGAGCTGATGAACGCCTCCGGCATGGGAGGCGGCATGAACGTCATGTCCGAGATGATCGACAACCGCGAGCTTCTGGAGCGTCAGTACGACGTGGTGGCGGGACGTTGGCCCACGGCGGCAAACGAGGTGGTGCTGGTCATCTCCGAGGATAACCAGATCAGCAAAATGACGCTGTATATGCTGGGCGTCCTGGACCAAGGGGAGCTGGAGGGCATCATGAAGGATCTGATGACCAACGGTAGCTACGATACCACCCCCATGGATCCCTATTCTTTTGACGATTTTCTCGGAATGTCCTTCCGTCTGCTCAATGCTTCCGCGTTCTATGAGAAGCACGATACCATGACCTATACCGTAGGCGACAAGACCTACCCGGTCTGGCAGGACGTACGCAAGACGCTTCTTACCGATGACGAGCAGGCCTCCTTCGTGACCGAAAACGGCATGGAGCTGGTCATCTCCGGCATTCTCCGCCCCGCCAAGGGCAGCTCGGCCAACGCCATTACCACCAGCGTCGCCTACACCAAGGCCTTGACCGACCTCATTCTTGAGCAAAACGGAAAAAGCGAGATCCTCAACCAACAAAAGGAAACCCCCGAGCATAACGTTTTGACCGGACTGAAGTTTGAGCGCACCACCTACACCAAGGAGACCATCGGGGAGCTCATTAACACCATCGATCAAACCACCATGGAGACCCTTTACGCCTACATGACCGACATGATTCGAGAGCAGTTCCAAAACGAGCCTCCCGTGAATGCCCAGTCCTTTGCCGGCTTTGCCGCCATCATGAACGGCGAAGAGCTTGCGGCGCTGGTCGGCAATATGATGCAGATCGTCGCGGCTAACGATCCCACCGGCATGGCGCTGGCGGGACTTTGCTCCACCATTTCCACCGAGCTTCTTACCGTTACACCCAAGAACCTACTGACGGTTCTCCCGATTCTGGACGCCCGGCAGAGAATGACGGCGGTGATCGGGCTTTCGGGCCTATGTGGTCCTGAGGCCATGAACGGCATTTACGACTATATGAATCAGCAGATCATGAGCATGGCGGTAAACGACGCCAACTTTGTCCAGCTTCTTCAGGTCATGGATGACGAGCAATTCCATCAGCTTCAGGATATGCTCTACGAGCTTGCTCCGCAGGCCGATGCCACCCTGGACTCCAACCTAACGCTTCTGGGAGACGCCGAGAAGGCCAAGCCCACCGCCGTTCACTTCTACGCCGTGGACTTCGCATCAAAAGATCAGATCGTGGCCTTTATCTCTGATTACAATAACAATGCCGAGGAGGCCGACAAGCTGAAATACACCGACATGATGGGCATTCTTATGTCCTCGGTCACCACCATCGTCAACGCCATCACCTACGTCTTGATCGCTTTCGTGGGCATTTCCCTTGTGGTTTCCTCCATCATGATCGGCGTGATCACCCTGATCTCGGTACAGGAGCGCACCAAGGAGATCGGCATCCTTCGTGCCATCGGCGCCTCCAAGCGCAACGTGTCCAGTATGTTCAATGCCGAGACCGTGATCATCGGCTTCACCTCCGGTGCCATCGGAGTCCTGGTGACCTATCTGCTTTGCATTCCCATCAACCTGATCCTCTATCTGCTTACCGATATTGCCAATCTGCGGGCGTTCTTGCCCCTGCCGGCTGCCGTTATTCTTATCGTCATCAGCGTTCTGTTGACGCTGTTTGCCGGCATCATTCCCTCCCGCAGCGCTGCAAAAAAGGATCCCGTCATCGCCCTGCGTACCGAATAATTTTCACGCAAAAAAGCCGCCGAGAACCGTTTGGTTCTCGGCGGTCGTTTTATTTGCCGGATACCGTAATGCCGCCAAATGCCGCATACGGAAGGACGGTACTGCCGTCCGCCACACGCTCGCGGGAGATCCCCGTCACGTGCTTCAGCATATCCCCCAGATTGCCGCTGATCATCGTTTCGGACAGGGCCTTGGTCACCTTGCCCTTTTCGATAAGGAAGCTGTTCTTGGCAACACCCGAGAAATCACCGTTCGACGAGGGATTACCGCCCGAGAAGCGTCCCACCACGATACCGCGCTCAATACCCGCCACGATCTCGTCAAGGGAACGCTCCCCTTCCTTCATCACAAGGGAATAGGACCCGTTGAGAGCACGCTTGTTTCCGGTCTTGTTGGACACGTAGAGGGAAAGCATAAACTGCCGGAGCACGCCGTCCCTTATGATGTCGTAGTTCTCGGCAAGAAAGCCGTCGTCGGTTATCCGTTCTCCGCAGACGATGCGGTCATCCAGAGGAGAGGCAGACAGCGTGATCGACGTGTCGGCCACCGATTGTCCCAGCGCGTCCTTCCAGGGACTCGTGCCCTGCAACAGCGCGGCGTCACCGGCAAAATTGGAGAGGAGGTAGCCGAGGAAGGAGGACAGCGCCGAGGGGGGCAGGAGCATGACGCCCTCGAACTTGCCCTCAACCGAAGACGTCTCGATCTGCTTTTCCACGTCGGCAAAGTCCTTTGCTACCGAGCCGCATTCCATAAAGGGGCGGTCAAGATCGTATACGGTAAAGCCGCTTCCAAAGAAGGAAGATGCTTTTTCCCCTTCGTGGCTGCTATACATCAGGCTGACCTCGTAATAACCGCAGTGCTCACCGTAAAGAACGCCGTTACTGTTGGCGTGGACCGACCGGACCTCTTTGTGAGTCACGATCATCTGCTCCATCAAGATCTTGGGGTGGCGTTCTTTTACGTCCTGCATCAGCTCCTTACAGCGGGCAAACAGCTTTTCGTTGTCGGAGGAAAGAGCGCCGTAAACGAAATTTCGCGGCTCTGCGGCAGGAGCGACGTCCCATGCCTCGTCCGGCACGGCAGATTCTGCCGTTTCAAGACAGCTCTTCGCAAGCGCCTTGACCGTTTCCTCGTCGTAGCGGTTCTGCCGCACCGTTCCCTTTTTTCCCTCTCGGATGGCACTCAAAACAAGGTGCTTATCAAAGAGAGTACGGAAAAGGCTGAACTCGCCGCCGTCCACGTTAAATTCGTGAGTGATGCTGTAACCAACATCGCATTTTGCCTTCTCTGCACCTACCGAGGCAAGAGCCTTAAGGGCCGTTTTGGCCGTATTTTTCAGTTGTTCCATGGATTCCCCTCCCTCTTATTTACCGCCTACCGTGACCTTGCAGCGGAGCGCAGGGCCGCCCATACCAACCGGCATCGGCTGCTTTTTCCCGCACATGCCGGAGCTGGCCCAGACCACCTCATCGGACACCATGTCCACCGTCTTCAGCATCTCAAAGGCCACGCCCGAGATGGTGGTATCCAGAATCGGCCGTCCCAGCTTACCGTTCTTGATCTCGTAGCCGCCGGTGACACCGAACATAAACTCGCCGGTGGTATCGGCCTGGCCATTGTTGGTGTCAAGGAAATAATATCCGTCCTCAACCGAGGCGATCATCTCCTCCAGCTTGGAGGTGCCGGGAAGAATGCAGGTGTTCCGCATACGAATCAGCGGTTCATCTGAGAAAAGATAGGCTCTGGCGTTTCCGCAGGGAGATACGCCGAAGTGCTCGGCGGATTCGCGGTTGTTCATATAGCCGCGCAGGATACCCTTTTCAATGATCAAGGCATCCTCCGCCTTCGTCCCCTCGTCGTCCACGTAAATGGGCAGAGGAACCTTGCTTCCAAAGGCCGTGTGGGCATAGTCGGTAAGCGAGACCAGCTCCGACGCCACCTGCTTATTCAGGTTATATCCCGCCACCGAGCCGCCCAGCACCAGATCGGCCTCCACGGTATGCCCTACCGCCTCGTGGGCCAGCATACCGGGCAGGATCCCGCCGAGAATGACGGTCTTCTCCCCTGCCTCGGCATACACACCGCAGGCCTTCTCAAGAATCCGCAGATACAGGCGGTCCACTGCCTCGTAGCAGTCGGACACGTCCTTGAAGTTCTGATCAAAGGTACCGTAACCACCCATGACCTCATACAGCTCCACGGGTTTACCCTCGGGGGTTGCGGCCGTCATAAAAACATAAACGTAGCTGCGGGGCATGACGGAATGGGAATGGCATCCGTTTGACACGGCGATGCGCTTTTCCATCGAGTCGGCCCGCACCGAGATCACCCGGGCCAGCAGCTTGGGACAGTGGGCCTCAATATAGGCATCGAGCGCCTTGGCAAAGTCAATATACGTCCTTTGCTCGGGATCGTTCAGGTCGTAGGCCGTGCTGACGCTGCCGCACGGAAGCGCCGGCAGCATCGACTTGTTCTTCCCTGCGTGGGCGGCCATGAACGCGGCGTTTTCCGAAGCGGCCTTCAGCACCGCCTTTACCGCCTCGTCGGAATACTCAGCCGTGGAGGAAAAGCCGTAAACGCCGTCGGCATAGACACGGGCCGACACGCCGGTGTTTTCGTTCCGCACGTTGCCCGTCAGATTTCCGTTCATCATGGAAACGCCTCGCGTCAGGTTGGTCTGTGCCCGCAGCTCGGTATGGACGCCGTCGGCAAAGCACGCCGTCTTATCGCTTATCAGATCTCGTAACATCGTTTTCTCCTTGCTCTGCGTGTTGTGATAACGCTTATTCCTTTTAATCCTACCATATTTTCCCGCTTCTGTCAATCGAAGGATCGGTTTTCCATTTTAGTCTTGAAAACGGTTTGATTTTGTGATACAATGGTAACACCGCGTATGCGGATCTCGGTGAGTTCGAGACCTTCCTCACCTAAAACAAAACTAAAGGAGCACCATCATGAAAACCAAAACCCGCTATTTGACCGTCGCCGCCGCCGTTGCCGCCCTCTACGTGGTCCTAACCGGCATGTCTGCCCTTCTGGGACTGGATAAGGGCGTCATACAGTTCCGTATTTCGGAGGCCTTGACCGTCCTGCCATGTCTGACACCCGCCGCTATTCCCGGCCTGTTCGTTGGCTGCCTGCTCTCCAATCTTCTGTACGCCGGGGCGCTGCCCGACCTGATCTTCGGAAGCTTGGCCACACTTCTCGGGGCCGTCGGCACCTATTACCTGGGAAATAAGGTCAAATGGCTTGCCGCCCTGCCACCCATTCTCTCCAACACCGTGATCATTCCCTTCGTTTTACGGTTTGCCTATCATCTTGAGGGAGGACTTCACTATTTTGCCGCCACCGTGTTCCTTGGGGAATTCGTTTGCTGTGGCATCGCGGGCTCCCTTCTGCTCTATCATTTTCCCAAGCCAATCCTTCGTCAGCTCAAATAATCTGCACATAGTTTGCTCGCAAAAAGGAGATTCTATGATGAAATCCATCGTTCTCGACGGCTTTGCCGTCAATCCCGGCGATATGAGCTGGGACTTCCTCTCGGAATTCGGCCCCTATACCGTTTACGACCAAACATCACAGGATCAGGTGGCAGAGCGAATCGGTGACGCCGATATCGTCATGACCAACCGCCTGAAGATCAACGACGAGGTTCTTGACAAGTGCCCCAATCTCAAATTTGTTTCCGCCCTCGGTACTGGCTACGATATGATCGACGTTCCCGCCTGCCGTGCCAGAGGTGTTGAGGTCTGCAACATTCCCGGCTACTCCACCATTTCGGTCTCCCAGCACGCCTTTACCCTGCTGTTGAGCCTGGCCACCGACATCGGCGGCTACCGAAGGGCTGTTCGGGACGGCCGCTGGACGGGACAGCCCGATTTCCGTTATCAAACCATTGCCTTCACCGAGCTTTACGGCAAAACGGTGGGCATTTACGGCTGCGGTGCCATCGGAGGACGCTTTGCCTCCCTCTGCGCCGCCTTCGGTATGCGTGTCCTGGCCTACCGACGCTCCGCCCCCCTCGGCGTGCAGGGTGACCTTGAATTCGTTTCGGTGGAACGGCTTCTTGCCGAGTCGGACTTCCTTTCCCTGCACTGTCCTCTGACGGAGGAGACCAGGGGCCTGGTAAACCGCGATTTTCTTGCCAAGATGAAGCGGGGCGCTTACCTCATCAACACCTCCCGCGGTGCGGTGGTAGATGAGGAAGCTCTCTACGAGGCGCTGACCACCGGCCGGCTGGCAGGCGCCGGCCTCGACGTCATGGTTAAGGAGCCTCCCCTTCCCGACAATCCCCTGCTTACCCTCGACAACTGCATCATCACCCCTCACTGCGCCTGGACGGCTCTTGAAACAAGACACCGCCTGGTGGACATTTTGGCCGCCAACATCCGTTCCTTTATTAAAAACGGCGAGGGAATCAATCGCGTTCTCTGATACAAAAAAATCGGATGCCGAAGACAATTTTTTGTCTTCGGCATCTTGACTTTTCCGAAAATTGTGTTATACTATAAGTGTCTCATATGAGACACTTGGAGGAATCATGAACGACACCTACCGCGTCATGCCCATTCTTACCGAAAATCCACTGTTTTCCGCGATTGCTCCCGACACGCTTGAGCAGATGATCCACCACCGCGACTGTATGCTCGTTACCTACCGTAACGGTGACACCGTTTTTTCGGAGACCGATTACCATCACGCCCTGGGTATCGTCACTCGCGGGAGCGCCCTCGTCTATCGCCTCGGTCACGGCACCCCGGTGCTGCTGACAACCCTTACCAAGGGGCATATGTTTGGTGTAGCCGGCATTTTTTCGGAGGAGGACCGTTACGTGACTCGCATCGTAGCCAAGGGCATGTGCCAGGTCTTTTACTTTCCGGCCAATTTGTGTGAAAGCCTGATCCAAAACGACCCCGCATTCGCCATGGCTTACGTCCGCTTCCTCTCCGACAGGATTCGGTTTTTGAATAAGCGTTTGGCCGAGCTATCCGCCCCTGCCGTGGAGCAGAAGCTTGCCAAATATTTCAGCGAGTGCGCCGAAAGGATCTCCCCCAACATGGCGGAGCTGGCCACCTCCCTCGGGATCGGCCGTGCTTCCCTCTACCGTACGCTTGACAGCTTCATCCGCCGCGGTCTGATCCGTAAACAAGAACACGATATTCTCATTCTGGACCCCCAAGGCCTCCGGGATCTGATATAATTTTACCATACGAAAGGATTTCATGATGAAACGTAACGTATTAACCTTGATTCTTGCATTGCTCCTCGCCCTTTCCCTTTTGGCCTCCTGTTCCAATACCGGAACACCCAATACGCCAGGCGTACCGGGCGGTTCCTCGGAGACCGGTGATTCCTCCAATCCTACCGACGATTATACTCTCCGCGTCGGTACCCTGAAGGGCCCTACCGGTATGGGAATGGCCAAAATGATCTCTGACAACAAGACCAATAAGACCAAGGAGATCTCCCTTTTCGGTGCGCCCGAGGATCTCTCCGCCGCCCTCATCAACGGCTCTCTTGACGTGGCCGCCGTTCCTGTGAATCTGGCCGCCGTCATCAACAAGAGGACCAACGGCGGATACCTGGTTGCCGCCATCAACACTCTCGGCGTTCTCTACATCGTGGAGAACGGTGAGACGCTGACCTCCCTTTCCGACCTGGAGGGCAAGACCCTTTATGCGACAGGCCAGGGCTCCACTCCCGAATATATGCTCAATTATATTCTCGAAAAGAACAACCTGAAGGACAAGGTCACCGTGGAATGGAAGACCGAGCACAGCGAGCTTGCCACGCTTGCCGCCTCCGGCCAGGTAACCTACGCCATGCTTCCCGAGCCCCACGTCACCACCACCCTCACCAAGAACTCCTCTCTCCGCGCCGCGATCAACCTGACGGAGGAATGGGACAAGGTCAGCGAGGGGCAGGCCGTTCAGGGTTGCCTCGTGGTGTCCAAAAAGGTGATCGACGAGCACAAGAGCGTTCTTGACGCTTTCCTTGACGAATACAAGGCGTCGGTTGACTTCGTAAACGGAAATATTTCCGAGGCCGCCACCATGATTGCCGAGATCGGCATTGTGGGTGCCGCAGCGGTAGCAGAAAAAGCCATTCCCCGCTGCAACATCGTCTATATTGATGGGGACGCTATGGTCACATCGCTGAACGAATTCTATTCCGTTCTCTATCAGGCGAATCCCGCATCCGTAGGAGGAACGATGCCAAGTGAAGCTCTTTACTACAAGAAGTAAGACCTCAACCCTGCTCTATATCGTCATCAGCGCCGTCTTCTGGACGGCGCTTTGGGCATTGGCCGCCCATCTCATCGGGATGGAGCTCCTTCTGCCCTCGCCCCTTCGTACCGTGACGCGGCTGGCGGAGCTTGCCGTCACCGCCGAATTCTGGCGGGCGGCCGGTATGTCGCTTCTGCGCATTGGCACGGGTTTTTTGATGGGCGTTTTGGCAGGCACCCTGCTTGCCGTCCCAACCGCCCTTCTTCGGCCGGCGGATATTCTCTTTTCCCCCCTGAATACCGTCGTTCGCGCAACACCGGTAGCCTCGTTTATCATTTTGGCCCTTGTCTGGATCGAAAGGGGACGGGTTCCCAGCTTCATCGCCTTTCTCATGGTCACGCCCATCGTATGGAGCAGTCTGAAAACCGCCATACAAAACGTCGATCCACAGCTAACCGAAATGGCACAGTGCTACCGATTGGGGGTGGGCAAACGGATCACCCTGCTCTATCTGCCTGCCGTTATGCCCCAGTACGCCGCTTCTATGATCACCTCCCTGGGCCTTGCCTGGAAGGCGGGAATTGCCGCCGAGGTGCTCTGCCGTCCCGACGTCGCCATCGGCACCGATCTTTATGAATCCAAAATTTATTTGGAAACCGCCGATCTCTTTGCCTATACCGCCGCCGTCATTCTCTTGAGCGTGGTGATGGAGCTATGCTTCCGTGCGCTGATCGGCCGCCTCGTCCGAAAGGAGGAACGCGCATGATTCTGCTTTCAAATCTGTCGAAATCCTTTGGTACGAACCGTTTATTTGACGAGCTTTCCTTTTCGTTGGATCGCGGAGTTTACTGTCTTGGCGGTCCCTCGGGATGCGGCAAGACCACCCTTGGGCGGATCCTCGTCGGTCTTGAGAAGGCCGACGGCGGCACCGTCTCCGGCGTCGTCGGCCATCCCGTGATCCTGTTTCAGGAGCAGCGGCTGCTCCCATCGATTTCGGCCCTCCGTAACGTATCCAGTGTATCAAAGGACAAGGATGCCCTTTCCGACGCCGCCACCCTACTAAAACGCCTCGGCTTTTCGGAGGAGGACATGGACAAGCACCCCAACGCTCTGTCGGGCGGGATGCAGCAGCGTGTCGCAATTGCGCGGGCGCTCCTTTTCGCAAAGGAATACGAGGGCAATCTGGCACTCCTTGACGAGCCCTTTCGCGGTCTTGACCCCGACATGAAGGCTGTGGTTGCGGATATGATCCGCGAGGAGCTTGCCGATCGTGCCGTCCTCGTTATTACTCACGACGAGAGCGACGCTTCCCTCCTTTGCGGAAAATGGCTGCCCTTCTTTGGTTCACCGAGCAAATAACCGAAAAACGGTGAAATTTCCGTTTTTTCCCTTGCGCCGCCCCGCAATCTGTGGTATACTGTTAGTATTATCAGGAAATGAGGCAGCTCCATGAGTAAGGTTTCTCAATTTCTAAATAAGCTGACTGACCGCATCGTCGGCATCGACGCCAAATTCAACTCCGCCATCATCGTGGCCGGGGGGATCGGCAGCCGTGCCATGACCGACGGCTCAACGAAGCAAATGGCGCCGCTTCTCGGCATCCCCGTGGTGGCCAGAACGATCGCTGTCTTTGAAAGCTGCCGTTTTATCCACGAGATCATCGTCGTCGCCAGGGAGGATGAGATCCCTCTGTACGACCAAATGCAGGTAACCTACGGCTGGCACAAGGTCGTTGCCGTGGTCGCAGGGGGCGAAACGAGACAGGAATCGGTTTTGCGCGGCTTTAAGAGCATCTCCGACAAATCGGACTTCGTCTATATCCACGACGCCGCCCGCTGTCTTGTTACCCAAAAGATGATTGCCGACGTGGGACACGCCGCCGTCTTCCACGGTGCCGCCATTGCCGCCCACAGGGCCTCCGATACCGTAAAAACGGAGGAAGGCAAGACGCTCTCCACCCTTGATCGCAGCAAGGTCTGGCTGGCACAGACGCCCCAGGTCTTTATGACCGATCTCTACCGTGCCGCCGCCTATTCAGCCCTCAAGGACGGAAGCAAGGTGACCGACGACGCCATGATGGCGGAAACCCTCGGCTTCTCGGTGATCCCCGTGGAGTGCGGCACCGAAAACATCAAGATCACTCACCCCATCGATTTCGTCATTGCAGAGGCGATTCTCAACCACAGGAATAGCGAGGTGTCATCATGACCGATTTCCGCATCGGCCACGGCTACGATGTTCATCGGCTCGTCCCCGATCGCAAGCTGATCCTGGGGGGCGTGACCATACCCTATGACCTGGGACTGCTCGGCCATTCCGACGCCGACGTATTGACACACGCCGTCATGGACGCACTGATCGGCGCAATGGGTCTGGGAGACATCGGAAAGCACTTCCCCGACAGTGACGAGCGTTACCGCGGCATCGACAGCTTAAAGCTTGCGGAACGGGTTGCCGTACTGCTACGGGAAAACGGCTTTACCGTCTCAAATATTGACGCTACCGTCGTGGCGCAAAGCCCCAAGCTGGCCCCCTATCTTCCCCAAATGAAGGAAAACCTGGCGACGGTCTTTTCTATCCCCGCCCAGCGGGTAAACGTAAAGGCCACAACTGAGGAGCATCTCGGCTTCACCGGTAGCGGTGAGGGCATTGCCGCCCACGCCGTCTGCTTGATCAGCAAATAAAAAGGAAGCCGTCCCGCATAGCGAAACGGCCTCCCAAGGGCTCCCGATCCGATTTCTTTGTTTACGTCCTTCTCGTTATACGTCCCTTCGGACGGGCAGACACCTGTACACGGCGACGGAGATTTCCGTCTGCTTTCATCCTATGAAAAGAACGGCGGTCTGCCACCGTGCAACCAACGGTGGTCACCAAGCAGATTCCGCCTATTCCTTACAAGCCTTCAAAAGTATATCATTTTTCAAATAAAAACCGAGGTTTGCCATGTCAAAAAAAATTATCATTTCCCCCTCCGTCCTTGCCTGTGATTTCGGCTACGCCGCCGACGGTATCAAGAAGGTGGCCGATGCCGGTGCCGAATACCTCCATCTCGACGTGATGGACGGTATGTTCGTACCGAATATCTCCTTCGGTCCCGATTTTATCAAGTCGCTCCGTCCCTACTCCCCCGCCGTATTTGATACCCACCTGATGATCATGGACCCCATGCGCTATATTGACGCCTTTGCCGCTGCCGGCTCTGACATCATTACCATTCATCTTGAGAGCTGCGACAACGTGGCCGAGGTGCTCCGCTACATCCGCAGCAAGGGCATTAAGGCCGGCATCGTGATTAAGCCCGCGACTCCCGTAGAGGCCCTCCGCGAGTATCTGCCCCTGATCGACATGATCCTCATCATGTCGGTGGAGCCAGGCTTTGGCGGCCAGTCCTTTATTCCCGCCTCCCTTGACAAGCTCCGCGAGGCCCGCGCCATGATCGAGGCATCGTGCTATGACATTGACCTTGAGGTGGACGGCGGCGTTACCCCCGCCAACATTCACGAGATCCTTGCCGCCGGTGCCAACGTCATCGTGGCAGGCTCGGCCGTCTTCCGCGCCGCCGATCCCGCCGCGGCTGTCAAACAGCTGAAGGGCGAATAACCGAGAATTTTCCTTACCGCCCGACCGACTTTCGGTCGGGCGGTAGCCGTTTCTGTGCCCCTCTCCGCTTCGACAAAAAAATATCAACTTTTTTTGAAAAATCCCTTGACAAGCCATGCCTTTTCTGCTATAATATCATACGTTGACCGAAGGTCATGCTGCTATGGCTCAGTTGGTAGAGCACATCCTTGGTAAGGATGAGGTCATCAGTTCGACTCTGATTAGCAGCTCCAAAAACACCAAGCGAATTTCGCTTGGTGTTTTTCTTTTCAAAAATATTATGCCTCCCGTTCGGACGGGAGGCATTTTTCTATCTTACGAGTGACGATCCTTGATCACCGAGAAGGCCTCGTCGGCCACCGCAATGGTCTCGGCAATATCCTCATCGGTAAGAGAGGCATTGATGAAGTGATTATGGTGATTGGTAAAGTATACGCCGCGTTTGACGCATTCAGCGATCCACTCCTGATGCAGCATCAGAGAGGGATCGTCGGCCAACCGCAGATAGAACAGCGACGGCACGCCGCTGACGCGGAGATCGTAGCCGTATTTCTTGCCGGCAGCGATCAGGCCGTCCTTCAGCTTGGTACCCTTCTCAATGAGAAGCTTGGGAGCGTTGATCTCGCGGAGCTTGGTGATACAGGCAATACCGGCTGCAAAGGGCACGGCGGAGAGCCAGTAGCTTCCCGTGTAGGACAGCGAGGAGGCCGCGTTCTTTAAGAAGTTCTTTCCGCAAAGAGCCGAGACGTTATAGCCATTGGCCAGTGCCTTACAGAAGCAGATCAGGTCTGCCTCAAAGCCAAAGTAATGGTCGCTTCCCGCCAGGTCAAGACGGAAGCCGGCCCGCACGTCGTCGATGATCAGCACGGTATCGTTGTCAGTGCAGAGCTTCCTTACCTTCTGCCAGAAATCCTTTTCGGGGAGACGGTTGTCCATAAAGTTGTTGTGCATATAGGGCTGTGCGATAACGGCGGCGATCTGTCCCTTATAGCGGTCAAAGGTCTCGGCTACGGCGTCGTAGTCGTTCCAGTCGAGGTAGATGTTGTTGCAGACGTCCTCCTCGGTGACGCCGGCGTAGTCGATCTTCTGCGTCCAGGGGGAGATGCCGTGATAGTAGCCCTTAAAGAAGATGACCTTCTTTCTGTGGGTATAGGCGCGGGACACCATGACCGCCATGGTGGTCACGTCGTTTCCGTTCTTGGCGAAGAAGGCCCAATCGGCGGTGGCAACGGTGTCCACCAGAAGCTCGGCAAACTCGATCATCTTGGTGCTGGGTGCGGTGGTGCAGTCGCCCAGCTTACGCTGTGCCGCCGCGGCGGCGTCCACGTCGGGATCGTTATAGCCCAGGATGTTCGGGCCGTAGGCGCACATATAGTCGATAAAACGGTTGCCGTCGACGTCCCAAAAATAGCTCCCCTGTGCTCTTTCCGAGAAGAAGGGGAAGGCAGACACCGGCACAAAGCATCCTTCCGCCGGACCCTGATGGCCGTAAATACCGGAGGGAATGACCTTTTCGGCGCGGGCAAAGGCCTCGCGGCTCTTGGTGTAATCGTTGATCTTAAACATAGTATCCTTCCTTTCCAGTCTCATGCAAGATACAGGGCGACCCGATCCAGGATGCGGTTCATATTGTCGATCATGGAGATCATGCCCCCGATGACCACCTTGCCGTGTCCCACTGAGGCCACGCTGTTGACCTTGCCGTCGAAGAGGTCGCTTGCCAGCTTGAGATCCTCGAAGATCATGTAAGAGAAGCAGGCTTCCGGCATTTCGTGAACGGTGGTGAGGGTGTGGTCCTTGGCGATGATCGCGGCTCCCACTACGTCACCGATAGCCATTTTGGCAGTTCCATCCACAATGTAGGAGGCGCTGGCCTGACCGACCTTATCGTGATTGGCGATCTGGGAAATGGCCTCCGATACCACGTAGAACTTCATGAGGGTAGCCACACGGAAAAATTCGGGATCGCGAAGATCCTCTTCGGTGGCGCGCAGATACTTGGAAAGCAGATCCGTCAGTTTTATAAAGGGGCCGGTAAGAAAGCCGATCTTGGTAAATCCCTTGGAGGGAATGGGCGTCACGGTGCCGTCGATCATGCCGTTAAATTTTTCAGGCGATGAAAAAGGAAGCTTAATGTCACAAGGGGAGACGCCGGGAAGGACGGTACATCCTCCGTTCTCAAAGGCAAGGCGTCCTTCGGGGCCGTTTTTGACCGAAATGGCGATAGTTACCTTCTTATTGCCAAGAAGTGCTCTTGCTTCCGGCACCTGTCGGCAAAGCTCCGTTAAGGAGCCGAGAATACCGTGGAAGTTAATAAAGGCAAGGGTTCGTTGATCCGTCATGATATGATCCTTTCTAAAACCGAGTAAGCTTCATATACCCATTTTAACTATTATAGTATATTTTCCTTCCGATTGCAAGAGTTTTGACGTAGCCCCACAAAACTTTTTACCCAAATGAATCATTCTTGTGAATCTTTGCGCTTGATAGCCGCCCCGGAATCTGTTATAATTTTTTAGTACGCATAAAGAGAGGAAACGCTATGGTAGCTCATCATCACCCACGGCACCATCTACCCGACCTGCATCATATTCTTTCGTTTGCCAAAGCCAACGTCGTCCTGATCGTTGCCTTTTTGGCGGCCTGTGTCACCGCCACCGTCGTTCCCCCCGATGCCGGTTATCTTTCGTATTTTGATTTCAAGACCCTGACCTGCCTATTTTGTACCCTGGCGATCATCTGTGCCCTGCGGAATATCCGCTTTTTTACCGTCATCGCCGAAAAGCTGGTTTGCTTGACGGGAAGCATCCGCCGCGCCATCTTAGCGATCCTTTGCATTACCTTCATCGGCTCCATGCTGATCGCCAACGATATGGCCCTCATCACCTTTCTCCCCCTTGGCTATTTGGTCCTCTCCTCCACGGGACAGGAAAGGTACATGGCTTTTACCTTCATCATGCAGAATATTGCCGCCAATCTCGGCGGAATGCTGACACCCTTCGGCAATCCCCAAAACCTGTTCCTCTACAATAAATTCACCATTCCCACAGGGGAGTTCATAGGCATTATGCTTCTTCCCTTCCTGGTATCCATCGGTCTGATCGTGCTTTCCTGCTTTCTCTTCGTCAAGGACCAGCCCATCACTCTGCAAAAAAAGGAAGCCGCGCGCCTGCCCGCCAAGCGCACTGCCCTCTATCTTGTTCTTTTTGCTCTTTCGATCGTCATCGTTTTTCGTGTGATCCCTTATGTCATCGGCTTGATTTTGATTCCCGCCGTGCTGATCATAGCCGATCGCAAGGCCCTAAAGCAGGTGGATTATGGTCTGCTTCTCACCTTTGTCTGCTTCTTCATTTTTGCCGGCAATATGTCCCGTATTGATGCCGTGAACGATCTCCTTTCTGCGCTTCTGAGCAAAAACACTCTGCTTTTCAGTGCTTTTTCCTGTCAGTTCATCAGCAATGTACCATCCGCCATTCTGCTTTCAGAATTTACCATGAACTACCGCGAGCTGCTTCTCGGCGTTAACATTGGCGGTACGGGAACGCTTATCGCATCCCTTGCCAGCCTTATCACCTTCCGTCAGTATACGGCTTTTAATCCAGGCGGTACCAAGAAATATCTCGTCCTGTTTTCGGCGTTTAACTTTGCGTTTCTTGGGATTTTGGCGGTTGTTTGCAGCTTATAAGCGTAAGCCAAACAGCCACAAATAACACGTTAGCCCCGACGGTTGTCGGGGCTATTTTGTATAGTACGTCGCGTGCTTATGTCTTGATTCCGATTTCTCCCGATGACAGAGCTTCTACCCTTCCGTCATCGTAACGCACAAGGAGACGGAAATCGCGGTCGACGTCAAGAGCAATCGCCTTCGCTATCTCCTGCCCCGTCCGTAAAATGCTGACCTGCTTTCCTAGGAAGAAGAGTCGCTGACGGTATCCGTCGAAAAACGTGCGCTTCTCAAGCTGACGATAATATTCAAAGAAGCGATGCAAAATAGCGGTGGCCAGACGATTCCGAAAGCCCGCTTCCGGTGCTTCAAGCAACGCGCCCGCAACGTCTCGGATTTCGGCAGGAAAGCCGCCGATCGGCTCGGTCACGTTGATACCGATGCCGAGCACAGCATAATCAAGGCGCGCAGAATCGGCGCACAGGGCGCCTTCGGTCAGAATACCGCAGACCTTTTTACCGTCAAGGATCAGGTCGTTGACCCACTTGATACCGCATCGTCGTCCCGTAAGCTCTTCAATGGCTTCCGAAACCGCCACTGCGGCAGCCGTGGTAATGAGAAGCGAGATCTCGGGTGTTCCCTCCGGACGGAGTAGGATGCTCATATAAAGCCCCGTTCCCTCCGGAGAGCAGAACGCCCGTCCGTAGCGGCCGTAGCCCTCCGTTTGATGCTCGGCGATTACGACCAGACCCTCGGGCATGCCCCGTTTTGCCTTCTCACACAGAAAGCGATTGGTAGAAGGAAGGCAATCGAAACGTCTGACCGAGAGACATTTGCCTTGGCCTACGGCGTCACGTATGTAGCTTTCAGATATACAGTCGTTCACGGCATCTGCTCCTTCCTCATGTTCTTTCATGCTTCTAATGAAAAAAGCACCCTTGGGGGTGCTTTTTTCATTGGTGCGGGAAACGGGACTTGAACCCGTACGGTGTGAACCACACGCCCCTCAAACGTGCGCGTCTGCCAGTTCCGCCACTCCCGCGAACATGACTTATTATACCACCCGCAAGTTCGTTTGTCAACACCATTTTTTGTTCTTCGATCAGGATACTGAAATGTCGTCCTGTATAACCGCACTTTAAGACGTACATAATGAAAAAAATACCATTGGAGGAATCGGCATTGAAACTATTGGTTCTCGGCATCCGCATGGACCGCGGCGGAACAGAGCGGGCACTTATCTCATTTTTGGAGGCGCTGGATCCCTCGCAGTTTCAAGTCGATCTTCTGCTGGCCCAACAGGATGGCCCCTTGATGAAGGAGATCCCCCCTCACATAACGCTTCTTCCGCCCATGAAAAACGGCATTTTATTTACCTTGTCCCGACGAAACGCCGTCAGCGTCTTCCGTAAGCTGAATTTTCAAGGGAAGGCGACCTTTTTCTCTCGACACCCTTCCCTGCTATCCGACCTGCTCCGCCGAAAGCCCGGTGCCGGCGAGCGTTTATTTATTACACTGATGAAGGAATCCTGCCGACTCTTTTCCGAGGAATACCCCGGGAAAACCTATGACGCAGCCCTGGCCTTTTCGGGAGATCGCACCATGTTCTACCTTTGCGACCGAGTCTGTTGCCCGAAAAAGATCGCCTGGCTCCACTTTGACTATCGTTACCCCACAAGGAACGATGAGATCTATGCAGCTTACTTTCGGCGGTGTCAGGCGGTGCTATCGGTGTCAGAAGCCTGCACTGCACTGCTGACCGAGCGCTTTCCTTCTCTTTCCGATCGCTTTCATACCTTCTATAACCGTCTACCGCAGGAGAACATCCGAACCATGGCTGAGGCGGGCGCTTCCTTTCCCGATCCTCTCTACAGCGGATTTCGTATCCTATCGGTCATGCGGATCTGTCATCAGAAGGGCTGCGATCTTATTCCTCACGTTTTGAAGCGGCTAAAGGACGCCGGCATTTCGGCAAGATGGTATTTAGCGGGAGACGGCGAACAGAAGGATGTAAAGGCCTTGCGAAGGAAGGCCGACGTACTGGGCGTTGCCGACCGTCTCGTTCTGTTAGGCGGCGTCGGCAATCCCTATCCTCTGATGAAGGCCTGCGATCTCTTCGTTCTCCCCTCACGTTACGAGGGAATGCCGATCACGGTGGAGGAAGCAAAGCTTCTCGGCGTGCCGATTCTATGTACCGATTATCTGTCGGCAAGGGAGCAGCTTTTCGGAGGATCGCTGGGTGGGATATGTCGATTTTCGGTCTCCTCTCTTGCCTCTGCCATTGCGACGTTACTATTGCACCCGGAACTGCGAAACCGTTATCGCAAGCATCTGGCGCGGCTGGCCCCGAGACAGCAGGACGTAAACGAGGAGCTGCTTCGTCTTTTGGCACATTGTTAACAAAATGTAAATTATTAAACAAACCCTTGAAATGGAAAAATGCGTATGGTATAATACTCCCGTTACAAATATGGGGTGGTCCTCTGCGATGCTCTGCACGAACACCCGAAATAAGGAGGAAGCCACCATGGATCTTATCAAGGCTTTTACTAACGAGCAGCTCAAGCAGGACGTTCCCCAGTTCAACATCGGTAACGACGTTAAAGTTTTCTGCCGTATCGTTGAGGGCGAGCGCACCCGTACCCAGATCTTCGAGGGAACCGTCATCGCCAAGAGCGGTAGCGGTATCTCCGAGACCTTCACCGTTCGTCGTATCTCCTACGGCGTAGGCGTTGAGAAGACCTTCCCTCTCCACTCTCCTAATGTGGAAAAGGTCGTTGTCACCAGAATCGGTAAGGTAAGACGCGCAAAGCTCTACTATCTGCGCAGCAGAGTCGGTAAGAACTCCCGCGTTAAGGAACTGCTGAACAACAACTGATCGGCAGACACTGTGAAAAGGAAGCCCGGGCCAGTCCTCGGGCTTCCTTTTCTTTTTCCGATTCTGTCCCACGCGTTGACAAACTTCGCAAAAGCGGGTATAATGAATTTGATTCCATCAACACAAACACCCAAAGGAATTCCTATGAAGCTGAACGTCATCGCCCACATGAAAAGCGATTTCCCCACAAAGTTCGGACTCCCCCGCCAAAGCGGCCTTGTCAACGAGCTGACAAGCTACGTGGTTTTTGAAAAGGAATACGCCGTCCCCGAAGCGCTTCGCGGCATCGAGGGCTTTTCTCACTTGTTCCTGATTTGGGGATTCTCCAAGGTCGAGCAGGAGGGTTGGTCACCCACGGTACGCCCTCCCCGCCTGGGCGGAAATACCCGCATGGGTGTGTTTGCTACCCGATCCCCCTATCGCCCCAATCCTCTGGGGCTCAGCTGCGTGAAGCTTTGCCGTGTCCTCCAACAGGACGGCGCACTCATGCTTGAGGTGGCGGGCGCCGATCTGATGGACGGAACGCCCATCTACGATATTAAGCCCTATCTTCCCTTTGCCGACGCACACCCCGAGGCCGCCGGCGGCTTTGCCGATCCCGTGCGGGAGGATACCCTTACCGCGGTCATCCCCGAGGAGCTGATGAAGAAGATTCCCGAGGAGAAGCGTGCCGGCCTCATGGGTATCCTGAAAGGTGATCCCCGTCCCTCCTATCATCACGATCCCGATCGCATCTACGGCTTCCCCTTTGCCGGCTTTGAGATCCGCTTTCGGGTTGAGGATACCGTCCTGACCGTCTGCCAGATCGAGGAGGTCCCCCATTGAATCACGATACCGAACGCCTGTCCGCCATGATCCCTCCGCTTTGCATCTGGTATGAGGCTAACCGAAAGCCACTCCCCTGGCGAAACGATCCCACGCCCTATCACGTTTGGCTGTCGGAGATTATGCTTCAGCAAACACGAATCGAAGCGGTGATCCCTTACTATCAACGCTTTCTTTCCGAGCTTCCCACCGTTTTTGATCTTGCCACCGTCAGCGACGAAAAGCTGATGAAGCTTTGGCAGGGACTCGGCTATTACAGCCGCGCACGCAATTTAAAAAAAGCCGCCGTTCGTATCGCTACGGAGCACGACGGTCGTCTGCCAGACAGTGCCGAGGCGCTGAAGCAGCTTCCCGGCATCGGAGACTACACGGCGGGGGCCATCGCGTCCATTGCTTACCATAAGCCGGAGCCGGCGGTGGACGGAAACGTCCTGCGTGTCACCATGCGGCTCCTTGCCTGCTCCGATGATATTATGCTACCTGCCACAAAGCGAGAGGTGACCGCCCTGCTTCGGGAGGTCTACCCCGACGGCAAGCACGCAGCCCTGCTGACCGAAGGTTTGATGGAGCTTGGGGAAACGGTCTGTATCCCCAACGGCGAGCCCCACTGCGAGGTTTGCCCTGTCCGTGAGCTTTGCCGTGCCTATGAAAACGGAAACCCTTCGGAATTCCCCACCCGAAATGCCAGAACGTCACGCCGCACGGAGGAACGGACGGTGCTTCTGTTAAAGCACGACAGCCGTTACGCCATCATTAAGCGCCCTCCAAGCGGTCTTCTTGCCTCCTTGTGGGAATACCCCAATCGAGAAGGCACTCTTTCGGAGGAGGCCGTAACATCGCTTTTGACGGCATGGGGACTTGAGCCGAAAGCCGTGACTTCCTGCGGAACGGCCAAGCACGTCTTCAGCCACGTGGAATGGCACATGACGGGCTACGAGGTCCTGTGCGACGCTACGTCTCCCAGCTTCGTTTATGCCACCCCCGAGGAAATTGCCGAGCGCTATGCCATCCCCACGGCCTTCCGTGCTTATACCAAAAAGCTGTCTTAGGAATCCCCGTCGCCGGCAGATAGCTTCCTTTCGGAAAGCATCAATTCTCTCATCGCTGACGCCATCAGGATCCACGTACAATTTACACTTTGTTAACAAATCACGATGTAATCTGTGAGATAATAAGATATATTTTTAGGCACAACAAGGAGCGAATCATGACAAACATTGCCCTTCTCGGCTTTGGCACCGTCGGTAGCGGTGTGGCCGAGGTTTTGACTCAGAACAGCAAGCGCATTGCCGATACCATCGGCCTTGATTTGAATATTAAGTATATTCTCGATCTCCGCGAGTTCCCGAATCATCCTCTCGGCAACCGCGTGGTTCACGATTTCAATATTATTTTGAACGACCCCGAGGTATCCGTCGTTGTGGAGATGATGGGCGGTGTTCATCCCGCCTACGATTTCTCCATGGCCGCCATCAAGGCCGGAAAGAACGTGGTCACCTCCAACAAGGCCGTCGTGGCGGCCTTCGGTCCCGAGCTGCTAACCGAGGCGAGAAAACAAGGCGTTCGCTACCTCTTTGAGGCCAGCGTCGGCGGCGGTATTCCGATCATCCGCCCTCTCACCGAGCAGGCTACCCGCGACGAGATCACCGAGATCGCCGGTATTCTGAACGGTACAACCAACTACATTCTGACTGCCATGAAGGAGACCGGCGTTTCCTTCGATGAAGCCCTGGCAACCGCTCAAAAGCTTGGCTACGCTGAGGCAGATCCCTCGGCCGACGTGGATGGCTTCGACTCCTGCCGCAAGATCTGTATTTTAGCCGCCGTGGCCTTCGGTACCTTGATTCCCTATGAGAAGGTCAAGACGGTGGGCATCCGTGCCATCACCGCCAAGGACGTAGATGAAGCCGAGCAGAATGACTGCGCGATCAAGCTGGTAGCCCGCGCCGTCCGTACCGACGCCGGTATCTATCTTTCGGTGGAGCCCACCGCCGTTCGTCGCGGCAACCCGCTGTATGCCATTGAAGACGTCTTTAACGGTATTCTGGTCCGCAGTAAGGTCTCCGGCGACCTGATGTTCTACGGAAAGGGTGCCGGCATGCTTCCCACCGCCGGTGCCGTCGTCTCCGACATCCTGGACATTGCCGCCAAGGGCAGTCAACAGCCCATCCAGCCTCTTTGGACCCGCGATGAATCGGCCTACCGTCCTATGACCGACCTTCCCTGTGAGGCCGCAGAATCTGCCGCCAAGGAGCTTGGCCAGGCCCTTTCCCGCTAAAATATCGCTCGGTCTCGCGGGCGCCAACCGACGTAAGCAGACAGAGGCAGCTCGTATTACAAATGGCCATCAGCGATATTGATAAATCCGATATGTCCCATACGAAGGACGGCGCCATGACAGCGCCGAGAATACCCGTCGCACTGTATAAGAAAACGTACAGGCGGCGGGTTTTCGTTTTGGCGTTCAGATAGGTCAGGCACTCGCCTCCGTAATAGGCCCAGCAGACGGCCGAGGCAAGGGCATATACCGCAGAGGATATCGCGATAAAAGCACCGCCCCATTCCCCAACGTAGGAATAGGCCCGAACCGCCAGCTCCATGCCGTTATTACCCGTTCCTCCGGGATTCACGGTCAATACCACGAAGGCCGTCAGCGAGCAAAGAAGAATGGTATCCACAAACACCTCAAAGATCCCCCAAAACCCCTGGACCACCGGCTCGTTATCAGCGGAGGCGTGAGCATAGGCGGCAGTGCCACAGCCGGCCTCGTTGGAAAGGATTCCCCGCGACGCGCCGTAGCGAAGGGCGTGACCAATCAAATAACCGCCTGTGCCACCTATCACAGCCCCCGGGGCAAACGCCTCCGAAACAATCTGGCGGAGCACGCCCGGAAGGGCACATCGGTTAACGATCAGGATGGCCAGCGACAGAACCACGTATCCTAACGAAAGGACGGGTATGACCACCGAGGAAAACCGCGAAACACGGTCGACTCCCCCGCAAATCAGCAGAAGGATCAGGACGGTAAATACACCGCCCGTCAGCAGCTTGGGAACCGAAAAGCAGCCTGCCAGCGCCTCCGCCGCTGCAGAGCTCTGCACGATATTGCCAATGCCGAAGGATGACAGGATGATAATGCCCGCCATGATCGCGCCGAGCCATCGCTTTCCAAGCCCCTTTTCAATGTAGTATGAGGGACCGCCGTGCCCTCCCCTGCGAAAGCACATGGCGGTTACCACCTCCACGTACTTGATGACCATGGCAAAAAAGGCGCAGACCCACATCCAAAATACTGCTCCCGCGCCGCCTGCTGAGATCGCGGCGGCCACTCCGGCAATATTTCCCACGCCCAGCGTCCCGGACAGGGCCACGCAGGCAGCGCGGAAGGAGGAACGACGCTTCCCGGGCTCACCAAGCATCGCTTTCAGGATCCGAAAGGGATGACGGAGCAGAAAAAAGCGGTGCCGAATCAGAAAGTAGCACCCTGCCGCAATCAGAAGAACGGGAAGAATCGCACCAAAGACGCGATCGTTCAAAAATTTGAGCATAAATCCTCCCTTTTTTTAAAAAACTCTTGCTTTTTATTACCAAATGTGGTATGATGAGTCGTGTTCGGTCATACTAAAGGTATTGGAACGAGCATATAAATATGCCGGAATGATGGAATTGGCAGACGTGCTGGACTCAAAATCCAGTGGTAGCGATACCGTGCGGGTTCGACCCCCGCTTCCGGCACCATTTGCAAATGTAGTTCAATGGCAGAACACCAGCTTCCCAAGCTGGTCACGCGGGTTCGATTCCCGTCATTTGCTCCAATGAAAAAGCCACCCACAGGGTGGTTTTTTTCATTGGAATGATTCCGATTGAGGGGAATCGAACCCAACTCGATCTCCCGTCATTTGCTCCAATGAAAAAGCCACCCACAGGGTGGTTTTTTCATTGGAATGATTCCGATTGAGGGGAATCGAACCCAACTCGATCTCCCGTCATTTGCTCCAATGAAAAAGCCACCCACAGGGTGGTTTTTTCATTGGAATGATTCCGATTGAGGGGAATCGAACCCAACTTGATCTCTTTTTTCTTGCTTCTTCTGGTTTTTAGCATCATGCCTACGCCCCTCCTGTCATATTCCCAGGACCTGTCCCATAGAATAGGGTTGTGGAGGTGAACAAAATGGAACCAAAAAACCGAATGGAGCTCACAGCCTGGATCGGCTTTCTCTTTACGTCACTCGCCGGCACCTTGCTTCACTTTGCCTTTGCCGCCTCGGGCGGCAACACCCTCGTTGGCGCCTTTACACCGGTCAACGAAAGCATATGGGAGCATTTGAAGCTCCTGCTCTTCCCTACGATTCTGTACGCTATCCTTGAATATTTTATATACGGCAAGAATTGTCCCTCATTTTTTGCAGGAAAGATCTACGCCGTGTTTCTCGGGATGCTCTTGATTGTTTGCGGATATTATACCTATACCGGTATCATCGGACAGCGCTTCGTTGCCGTCGACATTGGGCTGTTTTTCGTGGCGGCGGCCCTGACGGCGTTTTTTTCCTACCGCTTCTGTCAAAGCAGTTCCCTGGCCGGCGACAGCAAAAGCATCGCCGCCCTGCTTCTCTTGACCGTTACCATCCTCTGCTTTATCTATTTCACCTTCCATCCCCCGATGCTGGAGCTTTTCCGCGACCCCGTTACCGATGATTTCGGTATCACCGGTGCCCTTCGGTACGGCTTATATTAAGGCAAAACGCCCCCGCGTGCCGCTTTGGCGGCACGCGGGGGCGTTTCATCCTATATCAAACGGTCTCGACCTTTTCCTTTTTCAGCTCATTCAGCTCCGCCATGAAGGTCTCCACGTCCTTAAATTCGCGGTACACCGAAGCGAAGCGCACGTAGGATACGTCGTCCAGCTCCTTCAGCTTTTCCATGACCAAATGCCCGATCTCGGTGGAACGGAACTCGGTTTTCAGAGTATTCTTCAGCTCGGCCTCGATCTCGTCCACGATCTGACTGATCTGGGCGGTGGTCACAGGGCGCTTATAGCAAGCCTGAAGCAAGCCGGTTAGAATCTTATTCCGATCAAAAAGCTGAAGTGAGTTGTCCTTTTTAATCACGACCAGCGGCACGTTGTTGGCGAGGTCGTAGGTCTCATAGGTGGTAAAGCGGTTCTTGCACTGCAGACATTCTCTACGTCTGCGGATTCCTGTACCTTCGGTGGGACGGGAATCGACGACCTTACTGTCGACGTAACCGCAAAGGGGACATTTCATAGCATGAGCTTCCTTTCATGGTGGTACCAACATTATACCATAGGTAAACGAAAATGTAAACACCTTTTTTGTCGATGATGGTTGGATTCGTTGACATTTTTTTCGCTTCGTGTTACAATAAAACGAGAGAGTCATGCGCGCCACAGTGTGCATTTTCTTGAGGATCCCGTCCCACATCCCGCATCTTGCGGGCGAACCCGAAAGGAGAAGACTATGCAGTACAAAATCGAAGGAACGCCGTTACCGGTGGTGATCTGTCACCTAAATGCAGGGGAGCAGATGATCACCGAGCGCGGCAGCATGAGCTGGATGAGCCCCAACATGAAGATGGAGACCACCTCAAACGGCGGCATCGGCAAGGCTTTTGGCCGGATGTTCGCGGGGGAAGCCCTCTTCCAGAACCGCTACACCGCCATGGGCGGGGATGGCATAATCGCCTTCGCCTCCAGTTTTCCCGGCTCCATTCTGCCGGTGGAGATCACGCCCGATAAGCCCGTGATCGTGCAAAAGCGCGCCTTTCTCGCTTCCACCACCGGCGTGACCCTTTCGGTCTTTTTCCAGAAGAAGATCGGAGCGGGACTCTTCGGCGGCGAGGGCTTTATCATGCAAAAGCTCTCGGGGCAAGGCATCGCCTTCATTGAGATCGACGGTCACGCCGTGGAATACGATCTGGCTCCCGGCCAGGAGCTGATCGTGGACACCGGCTATCTTGCCAAGATGGACGCCACCTGCACGATGGACATCGTATCGGTACCCGGACTTAAAAATATGCTTTTTGGCGGAGAGGGCATCTTCAATACCGTCATCAAGGGACCGGGGCACGTCACCCTTCAGACCATGCCGATCCATAGCGTGGCCGGTGCGATCAGCCCCTATATCGTTTCTTCCAAATAACAGAAGGCCGTCTCCCAAAAGGAGACGGCCGCTTTTATGCATTCTGTTGAAGCTCAAAGGTTCCGTTCAGCACCCGATAGAGCTGAGGAAAATACCGCATGATATTCCAAATAGAAATGCCGGCAAGGTCGTATCGTTCCACCAATCGAAGCTTCTCCTCCACGCTTTCGGCATTTTCAAACCAGACCACGTGAGGCGTCCCTTCCCTCGTATAGTTGTAAAAGGGCGCCTTGGCGGTGCGGTCAAACTGAATGTCTACCCTCTCCTCCGCCGCCTGCTCAACCGCAGCCACGTTTCCGATCCCCTGTGCCTCGGTCTGCCCCTGAACGAAGGGGAGTGGCCAGTCATAGCCGTAGTTTGGGACGCCGAGAAGGATCTTATCGCTTGGAATCTCGGTGACGGCGTACTGAACGACCCTTTCCACCGAGGGGAGGGGCGCCACCGCTCCGGGAGGGCCGAATTTATACCCCCATTCGTAGGTCATGAGGATCACGTAATCGGCCACCGCCCCAATACCGCCGTAATCGTGTCCCTCATAGAGAAGCCCCGGCTGATCGCCGGAGGTCTTGGGCGCAAGGGCAACGAACAGCAGGTAGCCCTCAGCCGCCAAGGCCTGCTTCAGCCGCGTCAAAAACTGCACGTAACCCGCTGCTTCCTCGCGGCTCAGATACTCAAAATCGACCTCAACGCCGCGGTAACCCTTCTCGCGAACCGTAGTCATAAGATTGTTGATTAGGGTCTCCTGTGCGGCAGGATCAGCAAATAACCGCCCCGACAGTTGATTGTTAAAAACGCCCTCGTCGGTCAGCGTTGAAATCAGCAGCAGGGCGCCGACACCGTAGCTTTTGGCAATATCCAGCACCGTTTCGTCCTGCTCGGGAATCAGGCTGCCGTCCTCCCGAAAGCCGTAGGTGAACACGGTTATGTAGGTTAGATACGGGAGGGTAGCCCGCAGAACGCTCTCATCGATAAAGGGATACAGATAGCCGTTTACCGCGATTGGCCCTCCCGCTTCCCCTTCAAGGGTGATGGCAAGCGTCTGTCCCGGATAGATCTGCGGTACGCCTCGCAGGGCCGGGTTGTTCCGCAGAAGCTCGTTTATCGAGATCCCGGTCTGTTGCGAAACGGAATAGAGGGAGTCGCCCTGCTGTACCGTATAGGTCTGAGCGGTCGGCAAAATGACGAGCTGTTGTCCCGGCACCAGGATCTGCTCGGGCGTCAGCCCGTTATCCGACAGCAATCTTGTCAGGGGGACGCCGAAGGCCGCCGCAATGGTGGAGGGCGTATCGCCGGATGTTACGGTATATATGGTCATAACGGTTTCCTTTCAATACGTACTAATACAGTATATTCCTTTCTCCTCACGGGGACACCGTCGTAATTTGTTAAATTTTATCATACGGTTGATTTCTTTCCCACAATGTGGTAGAATAAACGTGGCGTTTTGGATCTCCGTCATAGTTTCCCGTTTTTTCGCATACACTGTGACGGTGATGAAATGTGAAAACAAAAATCAAATTATGGCTCTTTTTCGGATTTCTATACTTGTTCGGAGCCTTTTTCTCTGCGGGATTGACCTTTTCCTACGACGTTTCCCTTTTGTTCGATCCTGCCGATCTGGCCTATCTTTCCCTGTCTTTTTCCGACTACGTTTTGCTGACCTGCCGCTTCCTTAAGCCCCTGCTGGTCATGTTTCTGTCCGCCTTTACCCTTTTCTCCTCCGCCGTCAGCGGAACGGCCTGCCTGTTCGTCGGGTTTCTTGTAGGAGAGGTGGTGATGCGGTACTGTCTTTCGCCTCTGACACCCTTTACTCATGCGGCGGCTCTTGTCTTTCTGTTTGGATACGGAGCGCTCTTTACCGTCTTTTCGTCTCTTGCAGCCCTCTACCGCAGCACCTTAAAGAGCATGGCCCCCGATCCCAAGCTCGTTCTGCGGGATCCCAAGGCCCTCTCCCTTCTTTACAATCTGCTCTCGGTCTGCGCCATCGCCATGACGCTTTCTGCCGCCCTTTATTTTTTCTTTTTCTATTTCCCGCTTTGATCTGCAAAATACGTTGGCTTTCTCGGGAAGGCCGAAAGGATGTTTTACCTTGGCTACCAAAAAGAATAACAAAAACAAACGCCACCTTCTTTACGACATATTCAATCCCCGTGGAAACGGCAAGGGTTTGACCAAGGAGGAGATCGCTCAGCCCCGTACCCTGAGCCGCTTCTTCCGCTTCTATTCAACGCATTTTAATACGATGTTCGTTCTGAACCTCTTTGCCTTTCTCGGCAACTTCCCGCTGCTCTTCGGTATGTACGCCCTGACGGGAGCGCTCAACATCAACTCCTCTGCCCCTGCATCCTCTCTGTTTGCTCCCCTTTACGGTGCCATGCAGTTTGAGGGACAGAACCCCGTGACCGCCGCTCTCTTCGGTATCCACGGTATGCAGGCTCCGATCTCCATGCCCACCAAGGCGACCTACGTCTTTTTCGGGCTTACGCTTCTCGTGTTCTTTACCTTCGGTCTTGTCAACCTGTCCACCTACTACGTGATGCGTAATATCGTCAAGGGCGAGCCCTCCATGTTCCTTTCTGACGTGAAATACGCCATTAAGCGCAACTGGAAGCAGGGCATGCTGCTGGGAATTCTCGATCTTCTCTTTATTTGTATCATAATCTACGACCTTTTGATCTTCCGTCTCAGCACCGGCTCCTTCTACAGCTTCCTCTTTGGCGTGATGCTGATCGTAGCGATGCTCTACTCCATGATGCGTTACTATATGTATATCATGCTGGTAACCTTTGATCTGTCCCTCTGGAAGATCCTGAAAAACGCCTTTATTTTCTCGATCCTGGGCTTTAAGCGTAACATCGTGGCTTTTCTTGCTACGATTGCCGTCTGGGTCATCGATTACGTGATCCTGAATACCTTCTTCCCTCTCGGCGTGATTCTTCCCATTCTGTTCCTTGTGTCCCTGACAAACTTCATGGGCATCTACGCCGCCTACCCCAAGGTCAAGGAGATCATGATCGATCCCTACTACGTCAGCGACAACGTCGGCGCCCGCAAGCGCACCGATCCCCCGGAGGAATCGGAGAATGCTGACGAGGAGCCTATCTTCGTCGATAGGGGCTAACCCCTCCATCGCCCGGCGGTCACCCTCCGGGCGATACGATTTTCTAAAGCCGTGAGGTCAATATGAAGCTTCTTGAAATCGGCAAGAACGACGCCGGCCAGCGCCTGGACAAGTTCCTCTCCAAGGCCGTTCGTGCCATGCCGCCGTCTTTCATGTATAAGGCCATCCGTACCAAAAAAATTAAGGTAAATCGCAAGCGTGCCGAGATCGGTCAGATCCTAAACGAGGGAGACACTCTTCAGCTCTTTCTTCCCGACGAGCTGTTCCCCGAGGCCGCCGACCGCAGTCAACGCCTTGCTCATATCTCCCCCGCCTTCGAGGTCGTATACGAGGATGAGAACCTCCTCCTCTGCGATAAGCCTGCGGGGATCCTGGTCCATTCCGACGACGAGGACGACACCGGTACGCTGATCGTGCAGATCCAGGCCTATCTGTATCAAAAGGGGGAGTACAAGCCCGACGAGGAGCAATCCTTTGCCCCTGCCCTCTGCAACCGCATCGACCGCAACACCGGCGGGATCGTCATTGCGGCCAAAAACGCCGCGGCACTCCGGGAGCTTAACGCCTTGATCAAGGAGCGTAAGCTGACCAAGAAGTACCTCTGCGCCGTCCACGGTAAGATGGAGAAGCGTGCCGACACCCTACGAGGTTACCTCACCAAAAACCCTAAGACCAACACCGTCTCGGTCACCGACCGCAAATTCCGTGACAGCAAGGAGATCCTGACTCGTTACCGTGTTCTGGCCGAGAAGGACGGCTTGTCCCTTCTTGACATTGATCTTCTCACGGGACGCACCCATCAGATCCGCGCTCATCTGTCCTCCATCGGACATCCTCTGCTGGGCGACGGCAAGTACGGTATCAATCGGGAGGATAAAAAGGAGGGCTATAAGTTTCAGGCCCTTTATTCCTACTCCCTGACCTTTCACGGCGGCGAGCTTCTTTCCTATCTTGAGGGAAAGACCTTTACCGTCTCCCCC
>SVSM01000015.1 GCA_015064295.1 Oscillospiraceae bacterium
CCTGCGCGACGTGATCCTGATGCAACGGAGTAAGCATCGGTGGGCCGCTCACGTGGGATGGCTCGTCGGCACCGTCACCCTCTGCTTCGGCGTCTACCTGCTGACCTTTACCGTCTTCGGAAAGGAGCCAACCCTCCCGAATCTCATCGTTGAGCTTCTGCCCGTCATCGGCATGGCTGCCTCCACCGCCGCACTTCGCCAAAAGGAGGCCCGTCACGTCAGACTCCTGTCCCTTGCCAGCTCGCCGCTGTGGCTGGTTTACGACGCCGTGAATCGCTCCATTGGCGGTACTGTTACCGAAGCCATCTCTCTCCTTTCCATCGGCATCGGTATCCTCCGGTTGGATCGGAAGAAGTAACGGAAGGAAGGAAAGAAGGATGGGGCTCTGCCCACCCGGGAAGGATGCGCAGGGGCGCCGTCCCTGCACCCCGCCAAGAAACTTTTTGAAAAAAGCTTCTTGGATCTTCAAAACTTTTGACTGCCGAAAACTTCGTTTTCGGCGGGAATTGTCGTAAGACACAAGAAAGCCGACAGGTTAGTATGACCTGTCGGCTTTTTGCTATTATGGATAAAAAGCTTGCCGAAAACGAAGCTTTCGGCCAACCAAGGTTCTTGAAGAGTCAAGGGGAACTTCTTTCAAGAAGTTCCCCTTGTGGGGTGCGGGGCAACGCCCCGCGTCATTCCTTCTCTCCTCAAATCCCCAGCGCGGCGGCGCCGATGATGCCGGCGTCACTTTTGAGCTCGGCGATGCAGATCTTGGTCTTGATCGCTTCGTCACGGGTGTACTGGTCCCGATCTACGATGGCGCGGAGGGGCATTAAGAGAGCGTCCCCCTCGTTTGAGACGCCGCCGCCGATGGACAGGACGTCGGGCTGGAAGATATTGATCATGTTGGTCACGCCGCAGGCAAGATATTTGATATAGGTATCCACCACCTCTGCCCCGGCCCTGTCACCCTTCTTGGCGGCATCAAAGGCGGTGCGGGCGCTGACCTTTTCCGGGTCACCGTCGCAAAGCGTCCACATGAGAGAATCGGAGCAGGACGCCATCTTCTCCCCCGTCATACGCTTCAGCGCCGTTGCCGAGGAATAGGCCTCCCAACAGCCCCTGCGGCCGCAGGTACAGGGAACGCCGCCCTGCTCAATGACCATATGGCCGACCTCGCCACCGGCATAATTGAAGCCGGAATAGACCTTGCCGTTCAAAATGATACCGCCGCCTACACCGGTGCCCAGGGTGATCATCAGCGAGCTCCTTGCCCCCTTGGCGGCCCCTGCCACCGCTTCTCCGAGAGCCGCGGCGCTTCCGTCGTTCTCCAAATACACCCGCTCCACGGGACAATAGCGTCTCAGCACTTCGCAGATTGGATACTGCTGAAAGGGCAGGTTATTGGCATACACCAGCAGGCCCTTTTGGGGGTCCACCGAGCCGGGCACCGCGACGCCCGCGTAGGCAATCTCCCCGGCGGTAATGCCCGCCTCTTCCATCAGACGGCAGCAGAGAGCGCCCATATCCCGCACGATCTCCTCTGCGTCACGGTACGCCAAGGTAGGGGTGCTTCCCTTCTTCACGATCTCAAAGCGTTCGTTTACGATTCCCGCGGCGATGTTGGTGCCGCCGAGATCGAGGCCAAGATAATACATTGTTTTTCCTCCGTTTGCTGCATACAAAAAGGGGATATCCGTTTGCTGCACACAAAAAGGTGACAGCCGTTCCCTGCACAGAAAAAGGGGGACAACGCCTTGACGCTGTCCCCCTGTCGGATTACTTACCTGCCTTCAAGAGATCGCGGATCTCGGAAAGAAGGGCGGCCTGCTGCATCACGCTCTCATCGAGAGCAGCCTGCTTGGCGGCAGCAGCAGCGGCGGCGGCATCGGCGGCCTCCTTATCGGCCTTGGCCTTTTCCTCGGCCTCCTTCTTGGCGGCCTCCTCGGCGGCGATCTTCTTGGCCTCCAGCTTATTTCTGGCGGCGGTGAGGATACGAAGCACGATGAAGATGCAAAGGGCGGTGATCAAAAAGTCGATGATGGTCTGAAGCCAGGTGCCCCACAGGATAGCGACCTCTGCCACAGCGGGCGTCACGACGGCACCTGCCTCGTCCACCACCTCCGGAACAGCGGCGTGGATCACGGTCTTCAGGGAGTCCAGATTACCGTTCTTTACGAAAATGCCCACAAAGGGATTGATGATGTAGTTGACCAGTCCGGTCACGATCTTGCCGAAGGAACCGCCGATGACAACGCCGACGGCCATGTCAACCACGTTCCCCTTAAAAATAAATTTCTTGAAATCGTCAAAGAATTTCATAGGGTTACCCAACACTTTCCGACAGGAAAAGCCCCTGTCTTGTCATATAATATCGTAAATCCATTATATAACACGAAGCGGGGCTTTGTCAAGTGATTTTTTGGGTGAAGGTCATTTCTCGGGCTGTTTCAGAATCAAGGTGTCGGTGTGAAGAAAGGCGTTGGCGGCCAGGGTACTGGACATGGGGATCCTGACTTCGCTTCCGCAGGTGTGGCAGAAGATCCTCACGGCATCACCCTGAAACTCAAAATCGTAGCGGGCGGTATCTCCCTCCCGGCAGTCGCAGTGGATATCCCCTTCCTCGGCCAGCTCCACCAGCATAAAGCGGACAACCTCCTCGATCTGGGCATAGTCGATGCGATAGTCCCGATCCACGTTATCCTCCCCGCCGATCTGTCCCTTGCCCATCAGGAAGTCCTCCAGGCCGTTGAAGCCCGCCTCCTCCAGAAGATCCAGGAGCTCCTCGTCGGCCTCGGTTGCGGCCTCCGACACCTTATCCTTTTCGCCGATGAAGCAGACGTCCAGGTTGGAATAGGTGCAGGTGAGGGCCAGCAGCTCCCGTTCAAAAAAGGCGTCGGAGCTGATCACGTAGGTGTGAGGATCGGGGCAGAAGAGGCAGGGTACGGTGATGCGGAGCTTGCGGTCGGCGGTATAGGCGATCTTCAGCTCCGAGCCGCCGCAATCGCATTTCAGCTTGATGAGATCCCCCGAAAGGGTAAACAGGCCCACCATGCCGAAAATAAACTTCCCGCAGACGGGGCAGCGGTAGGCCAGGGTGGTTTCTTTGGAATGCAGTATCATATCAGTCTTTTCTCTCCTCGTCGGCAGTTTCGGTCAGGTTGGTATTGCCGTGCTGAAGGGTGGGGTGGGGCTTTTCGCTCTTCTTTTCGGCACGGGAAAGATCGTAATCCTCCTTATAGCCGTCGCTGTACCAGACAACGCAAGATTCCAGGGCGTCGGCCATCGTCACTGCCTCGCCGCTGTCAGCGAAAACGTAGACCTTCAGCTCGGTGGCCTCGGTAAGATCCACTCCCGAGAAGCTCACGCGGTAATAGCCGTACATCAGCCGGCTATCGGTCATATACTCGTATTCGGTGTAGGTATTGCCCTTATTATCGGCCAGAACGAAGCTAAAGCAGTGGAGCCCCCGCTCAGCCACCAGCGTATCGATCTGCTCGTTAAACTTATTATAACGAATCATAAACTGAAACTGGGAAATGCCCGCCGTATAGTGGATATTTCCGATATAAAAGGCCCGCCCCAGGGTATTATCGTTGAAGTCCAGCAGCTTCTCCACCCGTAGGCCCTCCGCCTCATAGAGAGCGGCGGCCTCCTCGGTGAAATAGTACTGCTTCATTTTGGCGGTTCCCTTTTGATAAAACCCCCGCAGCATCATCCAGCCGATCATGATGACGAGACCCGCGATAAAGCCCCATTTGATGACCTTCATCAGCACCAAAAGGGCCTTCGGCGGCGTTCGCAATTCTTCTTCGGTTCTCATCTCCATGGTGGTTCCCTTTCGTCCTACAACGTATTCCTCTGTATTGTACCACAAAATTCCGACTTCTTCAAGGGTGAAGAGAGAAAATTACCGCTTGGACACGTTATATTAAAAATTATTTCATAAAATCCGTTTTAACCCTTGCCAAAGCCGCCTATAATATGGTAAAATAAAGGAGATATTTCAGTGTTCTGTAAGAAAGGAGTTTCAACGTGAACGACAAGGAAACTCTCGTGAAGAAAACCATATTCTCCGGCGTCCAGCCCAGCGGTATGCTGACCGTCGGCAATTACCTGGGTTCTATCAAGAACTGGAAGGAATTTGAGGAGACCTACAACTGCCTCTACTGCGTGGTGGATCTCCACGCCATCACCGTCCGTCAGGACCCTGCCACCCTTCGCCGCCGTACCTACGAGACGCTGGCCCTCTACATCGCCTCGGGCCTGGATCCCGAAAAGAACACCCTCTTTGTCCAGAGCCACGTGCCGGCCCATGCCGAGCTCTCCTGGGTGCTCAACTGCTACGCCATGCACGGTGAGCTCTCCCGCATGACGCAGTTCAAGGATAAGAGTAAAAAATACGCCTCCAACATCAACGCCGGCCTGTTCACCTACCCCGTCCTCATGGCCGCCGATATTCTGCTGTACCAAACCGACCTGGTGCCGGTGGGCATCGACCAGATGCAGCACATCGAGCTGACCCGTGATATTGCAAACCGCTTCAATCAGGTCTACGGCGATACCTTCCGTATGCCCGAGGGCTTTATCCCCAAGGCCGGCGCCAAGATCATGTCCCTTGCCGAGCCGGAAAAGAAGATGAGCAAATCCGACACCAACGGCAACGCCTCGGTCTACATCCTGGACAGCCGTGACGACATCATCCGCAAATTCAAGCGGGCCGTCACCGACTCCGATACCGTGGTCCGCCGCGCCGAGGGCAAGGACGGCATCAACAATCTGATGACCATTTATACCGCCTTCACCGGCAAGTCCGACGCTGACATCGAGGCCGAATTTGCAGGACTCGGTTACGGCCACTTCAAGCTGGCCGTAGGCGAGGTGGTAGCCGATGCCTTGGCGCCGGTACACGCCGAATTTGACCGTCTGATGGCCGACAAGGCCTATCTTGAGGGCGTCATGAAGGACGGCGCCGCCAAGGCCGCTTACCTGGCCCGCAAGACTCTCTCCAAGGTCTACCGCAAGGTGGGCTTTACCCAGCCGAAATAATCCCATACGATCCGATAACGGAAACCGTACATATCAAACGAAAGGAGCCGCTCTGCGGCCTTGTCGGTATGCTACGGTTTCCGTTTTTTCTCTTTTCCTTTGCTCTGACCTTCCTCCTCTGCCCTGCCGCTGCGGCGTTGGCAAAGCGCGTCGGCGCCGTGGATCTCCCCGGAGGACGTCATATCCACCACGCTCCCGCTCCCCGCCTGGGGGGGCTTGCCCTTGCCTGCGGTGTGGGGGCCGGCCTCCTTTTGAGCGGGGCGTTTCGCTTCGACCGCCATCTTCTTGCCGTTGCATCGGGGGGCGTTGTGATCCTGATCCTCGGCATACGGGACGACACCAAGGGACTGTCTCCCTCCTCCAAAATCGCCCTTCAGCTGACCGCCGCCCTGCTTGCCGTATTCTTTGGCCGTCGGCTTGAGGGAATGGGGGTATTCTCGGTTCCCGTCACCCTTCTTTGGCTGCTCCTGATGACTAACGCCTTCAACCTCATTGACGGCCTGGACGGTCTCTGCGCCGGATGCGGCGGTGGGTGTGCCGGCTGGATGGCAATTTTAGGGGGAATGGCGGGTAACCAAGCGGTCACGGCGGCAGCACTGGCCCTCTTGGGCGGATGCCTCGGCTTCCTTCCTCACAATTTAAGACGAAAAAAGCAGTTCCTCGGTGATACCGGGGCACAGCTGATCGGCTTTTTTCTGGGGGTTTTGTCGATTCCCCTGCTAAACGGCGGAGGAGGTGTGTCTCTTCTCTGTATCGCGGCCTATCCCCTTGCCGAAACGGCAACCAGTATTCTGCGCCGCGTGATAAAGGGACAAAGTCCCTTCAAGGCCGACCGCGGGCATTTCCACCATCGTCTCACCGATCGGGGCATACCGCCTCGCAAGGCAACGGCCCTTCTGCTTCTCCCTTCCCTGTTCAGCGGGAGCATCGGCGTTCTCCTCCCGATCGCGCCGAATGCGGCGGGGGCGGTGCTGATGCTTTGTCTTCTCTTCGTTCCGATCTGTTGGTGGGTTGAGGGGGAAGGGCTTCCGTAAAAAAGGACTGCCTCTCGGCAGTCCTTTTTTGTGCTTACTTTTCGGGGCGGATCAGGCCGTAGCCGCCGTCCTTTCTCTTATACACCACCGACATGGCGTCGGTTTCGGTGTTGAGGAACAGGAAGAACTCGTGACCGATGAGGTTCATCTGCAGGATGGCCTCCTCGGGGCTCATGGGCTTGATCACGAAGGTCTTTTCCCGAATGCGGAAGGTCTCCTCAAACTCCTCGGGCTGGGCCTCGATGGTGCGGAAGGCACCCTCGCGGAGACGCTTTTCCAGGCGCGTCTTATTCTTCCGGATCTGTCTCTCGATCACGTCGATGGCCGTGTCGAGGGCATTGTTGAAGGTCTCATCGCGTTCCTCCGCGCGGAACAGGGTGCCTCCGCTTGAGACGGTCAGCTCCAGCCGTTCGGCGTTTTTCTCGCGGCTTAAGGTTACGTAAGCCACGGCATCATCCTTGAAGTACTTATCCAGCTTGACCAGTTTTTTGTCGATCAAGGCCTTCAAGCTCTCGTCTACGTCCATTCGGCGTCCGATGATGTTGATCTTCATACTGCGATCCACCTTTATTCGGTATTTGCGGGAATTGCTTCCTGCAAGTATATTATACCATATAAAGGGTAGTATGTCACTACTTTTTTGTCGAAAACATATAAACTTTTTGTGAAGATGCAAGGAATTGCTCATTTCTCCCAACAGGCAGGTGGAGGAGTACCTTACCCCCGTGCCCGACGGACTGCCGCCTGCCATCCCTCCCGCAGAGCCGCCCGGGTCAACAGCGGCATCGACGGACGGAACACCGCGTCACAGGTGCGGAGGGAAGCGATTTCCTCCCGGCTCTCATAGAGGCCGCATCCCAGTCCCGCCAGGTACGCGGCACCCAGGGAGGTGGTCTCAATGTTTTGCGGACGCTCCACGGCCACCGACGACAGGTCCGACTGGAACTGACAGAGGAAGCCGTTGGCCGAGGCGCCGCCGTCCACACGAACGGTCGTCACGGGGATCCCCGAATCGGCGGTCATGATCTTCAGGACGTCGTCGGTCTGATAGGCCATGGCCTCCAGGGCCGCACGCACGATATGCGCCCGTTCCGTGCCCCGTGTCAGCCCGCAGAGAAGACCTCTGGCATCGGGATCCCAGTAAGGAGCTCCCAGCCCCGTAAAGGCGGGAACAAAATAGACGCCGCCCGTATCGGACACCGATCGCGCCATGGTCTCACTCTCGGCGGAATTTGCCAAAATACCGATCCCGTCACGGAGCCACTGAATGGCGGCACCGGCAATAAAGACCGAGCCTTCCAGAGCATAGGTCACCTCGTCGTCCAGCTGCCAGCCCACCGTAGTGATGAGGCCGCTCCTTGACGAGACTGCCTTGCTTCCGGTATTCATCAAAAGGAAGCAACCGGTACCGTAGGTGTTCTTTACGTCACCCACGCCGTAGCAGGTCTGACCGAAAAGAGAGGCCTGCTGATCCCCCGCCACCCCATAGATGGGGATGGGGCTGCCGAAAAGCGTGGTCTCCCCAAAGAAGCCGTTTGACGGGAGGACCTCGGGAAGCAGGGAACGGGAAATATTAAATTGGTTGAGAATGTCGTCATCCCAGGTGCGGGTATGAATATTGAACATCATGGTACGGGAGGCGTTGGTTACGTCGGTGACGTGGCGTTTCCCGCCCGTCAGCTTCCAGATCAACCAGGAATCCACCGTACCGAAGGCCAGACGCCCTGCCCTTGCCAGCTCCGCCGCCCCCTCCACGTGATCGAGGATCCAGCGGACCTTGGTCAGCGAAAAATAGGCGTCGGCCACAAGGCCGGTCTTGGATCGGATATTGACGTCGATCCCCGAGCGCCGCATGGCCTCGCAGAGATCGGCGGTGCGGCGGCACTGCCACACGATGGCGTGGCAGATGGGCTTCCCACTCGTCCGATCCCATACCACGGTGGTTTCCCGCTGGTTGGTGATCCCGATGGCGGCAACGTCGTCGGCGGTTGCCCCCGCCTTCGTCATGGCTTCCCTTGCCGCCTCCATCTGAGTTTGCCAGATCACCTCGGGATCGTGCTCCACCCATCCAGGCTGAGGATAGATCTGGGGAAGCTCCCGCTGGCCCACCGAGATCGGTGTGCCGCTACGATCATAAAGAATACAACGGGAGCTGGTGGTTCCCTGGTCAAAGGTCATGATATACCGTTTCATGTAAAACTCCTTTCGGACAGACAAAAGAGGACAAGCGTAGCTTGCCCTCTCATGCGGTCATAATCAGGTCGCGATCCGCAGAACGGAGGGAGCGACGGTGATCTCCACCTCGTTTGCCGCCTCGATCTCGCCGTCGGCACAGAGGTCTCGGATCCCGCTTAACCGTACCCGCCGAACGCGGCGGTAAAGAATAAACTTTTCAAATTTCGGATAGGGCTTACCGGTCTCGGGATCCAAATGGGTCCCCTTCTTATAATCACCGATCAGCCGAATAAAGGTTCCCCGCGATACCTTTCGCACCGCCACGAAATCCATCAGCCCGTCGGAAGGATCGGCCAAGGGGGCGGAATGGAAGCCACCGCCATAGTATTGGCAGTTGGCGGCCAGCGCCAGGGTAAATTCCTCGTCGAAGGTCTCGACCTGCCCGTTTTCATCCTCAAGCTCCAGCTGCCACCGTTCCCCGATCTTGCGGAAAAAGGTGTCGGCTACGCCGGCAAGATAGGCAGCACTGCCGGGAAAGGCCTTCTTATACAGGGCGGTTTTGGCCACCACACGGCTGTCAAAGCCGAAATTGATGATATTGGCCGCGTAACGGTCGCCGTATTTCAGAGCGTCCACCGTATAGATCTTGTCCTTTTCGGGAAAGGAACGGACGAAATCGTTGCCGGTTCCGGCAGGAATAATAGACAAAAGCGCCGTGTTGCCCGCGCCGGCGCGGATGATGCCGTTGGCGGCCTCCGCTACGGTACCGTCGCCGCCGTAGACGACGAAATGGGTATCGGGACGGGCCAGGCAGGTCTCGTAGACCTGACGCTCACAATCTCCCACGCAGGTGGTGACGTAGCTTTCCTCTTTGGCGGCAGCGCCCTTTTCAAGAAGCTCCGGAGAGTGCTTGAGTCCCGATGCGGGATTGAAAATGTGTAATCTTGTCACAGCTTCGACTCCTTACTGTCGAAATGGGGTGTCCTGTTATTATGATAGCATACCCGAAAGGATTTTGCAAGAGGAAATTGCAAAGCAGATCCTACGGCAGATGGTCACCGAGACCTACGGAGGGCATCCCGCTTCCTCCCCTTCCGCATCCCCGGAAAGGAATCGAAAATCTTCCTCAAAGCGACATTTTCTAACCGTCTCCTCTTGACAGATAACCAAAAATGCGGTATAATTATGAGTTAATAAGAGGCATTCCCCAAGTTGAAAAGCAAGAAAGGATCTGACATGGTAAACACCGATATGCAGCAGAAATTCAGACCCGAAGGACTGACCTTCGACGACGTCCTTCTCATCCCCGCCAAAAGTGAGGTGCTCCCCCGCGACATTCGCCTGGGCACCCGCCTCACCAACAAAATCACCCTGAACATTCCCCTCCTCTCTGCCGCTATGGACACCGTAACCGAAGCGGATCTGGCCATCGCCATCGCCCGTGAAGGCGGCGCCGGTGTGATCCATAAGAATATGTCCATCGAACAGCAGGTCGACAACGTTCTCCGCGTCAAGCGCTCCGAGAACGGCGTGATCACCAATCCTTTCTCCCTCTCCCCCGATAACTTCGTTTACGAGGCCGAGGCGCTCATGTCCAAATACAAGATCTCCGGTGTGCCGATCTGTGTGGACGGCAAGCTGGTGGGAATCATCACCAACCGGGATATGCGCTTCCTCTCCGATTACAACATGAAGATCGACGAGGTGATGACCAAGGAAAACCTGGTCACCGCCCCCAAGGGTACCACCCTCGATCAAGCCCGTGAGATCCTCTCTCACCACAAGATCGAAAAGCTGCCTCTGGTAGATGAGGACTACCGCCTTTGCGGTCTGATCACCATCAAGGACATCCAGAAGGCCACCCGTTACCCCAACGCCGCCAAGGATGAAAACGGCCGTTTGATCTGCGGCGCTGCCATCGGCGTCACCGCCAACGCCGTGGAGCGTGCCGGTGCTCTCCTTGCCGTCGGTGCCGACTTCCTCAGTCTGGACTCGGCTCACGGCCATTCCAAGAACATTATCCAGTGCGTCAAGGACATCAAGGCCGCTTATCCCGACTGCCAGCTCATCGCCGGTAACATCGCCACCGCCGAGGCCGCCGAGGATCTGATCGCCGCCGGCGCCGACGCTCTGAAGGTCGGTATCGGCCCCGGCTCCATCTGCACCACCCGCGTGGTAGCCGGTATCGGCGTTCCCCAGATCACCGCCATTTACGACGTGGCCCGCGTGGCCTCCAAGTATAATATCCCCGTCATTGCCGACGGCGGCATCAAGTATTCCGGCGACCTGCCCAAGGCCATTGCCGCCGGCGCCGACGTCATCATGATCGGCTCCCTCTTTGCCGGCTGTGAGGAAAGCCCCGGGGAAACCGAGATCTACCAGGGCCGTCAGTTCAAGGTCTACCGCGGCATGGGCTCTCTTGCCGCTATGGAAAACGGCTCCAAGGACCGTTACTTCCAGGAGGGCAACCGCAAGCTGGTGCCCGAGGGCGTTGAGGGACGCGTTCCCTTTAAGGGCCCTCTGGCCGACACCGTCTTCCAGCTCATGGGCGGCCTTCGCGCCGGCATGGGCTACTGCGGTACTCAGACCATCGCCGACCTGCAGATGAACGGTCGCTTCATCCGCATCACCGGCGCCGGCCTTAAGGAATCCCATCCTCACGACATCAGCATCACCAAGGAAGCCCCCAACTACAGCGCACAGGGCTGATCCCTCTGATACAATGCCGCCCCAAAGGAGCTTCGGTTCACCTTCACCTGATACCGAAGCTCCTCGGACGGTTGCAAGAGATCTCCCTTGCCGGCACGGTGGCTGTTTTTTCTTTCGGCACAACCATTGCTTTTTGTCTTTTTGTTATCCCCCGCGATTACGATTTGTTTGCAAATTTTCCTTTTGGGAGGACCATCCATGATCCAGGATATGAACGTAAACATTTCCCACGCCTTTTACTACGTTGCCGCCAAATTCAGCTCCGGCAACGCTTTCGTAAATGCCGTCAAGAAGGCCTTTGGTGCCGTGACGGTTTACGATGAGAACAAGAGCTTTGACAATCCTTACATCACCGATATGCAAACGGTCCAATCCTTTCTGCACGGCGGCGGACAGACCTACCGCACCTATCGCGTATTTTTGGACGACGTTTGTCCCGACCTCACGAGGGCAGGCATGAGTGGCTTTTGCACCATGATCTCCTATTTTGAGGAATCCAACATCATTGCCCTCTCCTTCCATTACGGACTCAAGGGGATCTCCTCGGACAAGGTGATCGGTATCCGCCAATCGGGTGTAAACAAGGAATACGATTTCCGGGGCGAGATGCACTCCTGCACCTCCCTTGCCGAGAAGATCCGCAAAGCCCTCGGCCTTTTGCCTCACGTGGAAACCAGCTATCTCTGCGAGGTCACCAAGTTCGGCGACGAAAAAACGCTGGATGACATCGAGGAAAAGCACATCAAGCTCCTGTACGGTCTGATGACCGGAGACGAGGGGTATCACTTTGTTCCCGAGGATCTCGTCCGTGAGCGTCTTGCCAATTTCTGGGGAAGCCGCGACTTTATGCGCATTTATGCCGGCCGTCAGTCCTTCCTCTTTATCAACCTGTTGAAAACGCCTCGCCAGCAGGCATATCTGGATCGGCAGACACAGTTCGGTACCGACACCTATGGCTCTCTCAATCCGTATTTCTATATGGAAGACTGCCCCCTGACGGTCAACCACGGCATCCTGTTTTCCGTTGAGTTTGCCATGCTGCTGAGGGCCTTGATCAACGAGGTGCTGGCTTTCCAGACCGAATACAAGAACAAAAAGTTTATTTCCTACTACAAGAGAATCCGCGAGACCCGCGAGTTAAGACGCAAGATCATCAAGGTGCTGGAAAAGGTGGAGCAAACCAAGATCGCCGAGATCGGCGAGCTCAGCGCCGTTCTGCTGGCCAGCCAGCACATCGTACCCATCGTGGAACAGGTCAAGTACCTGCTTGAGCTGCTGGAGGGAGATCTGACCATGATCTACTCCGAGCGTAACAACGCTTTGATGACGGTTCTGACGGTACTGGGACTTCTGCTTGCTGTGTGGCAGGTGATACTGGCTCTGTAACGGAGCTTATCCTGCCAAAAGCCACAACCGCCAAGACCGAACCGATTCGGATATCGATCGGCAAAACAGAAAAGACCACACCAAGGGAAGAACCCCGTGTGGTCTTTTTATATTTCCTCTTTCGGAGGCAACCCCTCAAGACCGGATTGACAAATCCCGCTGCCCGCGGTATAATAAAGAAAAAACGAAAGGCAGACAGCTCATGGCAGAAGAATGGCTTAGCCGCGAGGCAGCACTGATCGGAGAGGAAGCGGTAGCAAAGCTGACCGCCGCCCGTGTGACGGTATTCGGCGTCGGGGGCGTGGGAAGCTATACGGTAGAGGCCTTGGCGCGGGCCGGCATCGGCGCCCTGACGCTCATCGACGGTGACGAGGTCGCCCTGTCTAACCTGAACCGTCAGCTGATCGCCGACCGCACGACCCTGGGACAAAACAAGGCCGAGGTGGCTGCCAAGCGGGTCACCTCCATCAACCCCTCTTGTGAGGTAACGGCCAAGGCCGTCTTTGCCGACGCCTCCAACACCGCTGCCCTGCTGGAGGAGGCCAAGCCCGATTACATCGTGGATGCCATCGACTGCGTGGCCACCAAGCTTCTCATCGCCGAATGGGCAAGGGATCGCAAGGTACCGCTGATCGCCTCCATGGGGACGGGAAACAAGCTGGACCCTGCCAAACTGCAGATCGCCGATCTCGCCAAGACCTCCGTCTGCCCTCTCGCCCGTGTCATGCGGCGGGAGCTGCGGGCAAGGGGAATTCTTCACCTGCCCGTTTTGTTCAGTACCGAGGAGCCGGTACGGACGGGAAGCCGTACTCCTGCCTCCATTTCCTTCGTGCCGTCGGTGGGCGGATTGCTCATCGCCGGACACGTCATAAGGGAGCTTATCGCACGATAAGCTCCCTTTTTCTTTATCCGATAAACATCTGGGTCCAATAGTGTCCGTCGGCAACGTACCCCATTCCGATCTCGCTAAAGGACGGGTTCAGAATGTTGGCCCGGTGGCCGTCGGAATGCATCCATCCCTCCACCACCGATTCCGGCGTGGGGTAGCCCATGGCAATGTTCTCACCCGCCGCGCGGTAGGTAATCCCAAAGGTCTTCATCATGTCGAAGGGGGATCCGTAGGTGGGGCTGGTGTGGTCAAAATATCCCAGACTCTTCATGTCCCGGGATTTTTCCCGCGCCACGTCGCACAGCGCCTCGTTCAGCGTCAGCTCGTTAAGACCGTTTTGGCGACGGATTTCGTTTATCAGCTCTGCCACGCGGCGCTCGTATGCCGAGACCGACGAGGGAGCTTGCGGTTCCGTTTCGGGTGTCATCGTTTCGGGAGGTAGCGGCTTGGCAGCATCGGAGGGCGTCGTCACAGGAGGCGCGGGCTTCGTGCTCTCGGGCGTCGTCTCGGGAGATGTCGGTTTGGCGGCTTCAGGGGTTGGCGTTTCCGGAGACGTGGGTTTGATTGCTTCGGGGGACGTTGGTTTGGCGGCTTCGGGGGTTGTCGCTTCGGGAGACGTTGGTTTGGCTTCCTCAGGAGGTGTTACAGAGGGCGCGGGCTTGGGAGCCTCGGGGATCGGCTCGGCGGCCTCGGCGTCGGAAAAAGACGCGTTTGGGGTTTCATCGAGGGCTTCTTCGGGCAGTCCTTCTGCTTCGTACCCGATCGCATCCAATGGCGTCGCCTCTTGCTCGGCGACGGCATCCGTCGTCCCTGTGATCACCTCCGACAGGTCGGGGAGGTCATCCTTCATACAGGCGGCAAAGGCCGTCAGACTCATAGCCAACAGGCAGATCAACGCCGTCCCAAGAGGAGACAGCGAATGCTTACGGTTTTGTTTCATTCTTTCACACTTTCTCTCCCGTCGGATTTCCCTTTTGAGCCGGAGGGGAGCACGGCTCGGCGCGGATCTACCGCTTTTCTTTGAGGTTATAGGATCCTTTCTGCGGAGGGAATCGATCCATCTATCCCACGATGCCTTCCGCCTCATCGGGGGACAGATATGTTACATTTATGATTATATAACATTTTTCCTCGTCCTTCAAGGACAAAAAGATGGAGAAAACGGAATCATTTTCAAAATCCGGATGGGATTTCCGGTGATGGCAGGCGTCCACCGACCAAAGCACAAAAATGCCCCTTGACCATTTTCTGCCGGTATGGTATGATAATAGCAGAACCGCCGTTGCGGCTGAAAGGAAATACCTTTTTTCATGAAACTGACCATTCAACAGATCAAAGCCAATCCCTCGGTACAGAGCTACATTCGCAAGGCCGACGAGTCGCTGATCGCCCTGGGCTATACCGAGCACAGCTTCCCCCACGTCACCAAGGTTGCCGAAACCGCCAAGCGGATCCTCCTGACCCTGGGCTATCCCGAAAGAGAGGCCGAGCTTGCCGAGATCGCCGGCTATCTCCACGACATCGGCAACGTCATCAATCGCATTGATCACGCCCAAAGCGGCGCCATCATGGCCTTCCGCATTCTCGACAACATGGAAGCCGATCCCGACGAGATCGCTACCATCATTACTGCCATCGGCAATCACGACGAAGCCACCGCCTTCCCCGTCAATCCCGTGGCGGCGGCCTTGATCCTGGCAGATAAAACCGACGTGCGCTGTAACCGCGTCCGCAACTCCGCTCTTTCAAGCTTCGACATTCACGACCGCGTCAACTATTCGGTCAAGCGCTCCGAGGTACGCATTGAGGAGGGGAACATCATCCTCGACCTCGGCATCGATACCGATTTCTGCCCCGTGATGGATTACTTTGAGATCTTCCTCGACCGCATGATCCTCTGCCGAAAGGCCGCCGAAAAGCTGAATCTTCACTTTGCTCTCATCATCAACGACCAGAAAATGATCTGATAGAAAAGCGTCTTCCGCCAAGCGGAAGACGCTTTTTTCAGGACTCCTGCAGCACCGTATAGGTAACGTCGGTCTTCTCGCCCATCACGATCTGCCCTACGTGTATGAGCGCGCGGTCGCGCAGACGGTAGATGTGTGTCTTTTCAAACCCCAGCTTCTCCATCAGATCCTCCGCCGCCCGGTGACCGTCACCGTCGATATAGTAGCGCTCGAGGATCTGCCGCTCGGGGGAGGGGAGACGCTTGACCGTCTGAAGGATGACATCCCGCGCGCCCGCTACCCAGGCGCGCCGATAATGCTGCTCCCGACGCGCCTTCAATAGGTTTACGTGGCGCATATCCTGCTCCCCGAAATCAGCCTTCGCTGTCAGGATCATGCGGTCTAAATGGAACATTTGTTCGTCTATGTAATGTAATTTGTCGGTATATCGGGCATAGTTTTCCAAAAATGCTATGCCCGTGCGCTTTTCTTCCGTCATACGTTTCACCCTTTCTTTTTCCGGTTTTTTGGATTTTCTCTTGACAAGACGGGAAGTTTCGTGTATACTTTCCTTGTGAGTACGTTTATTATATTCCGATTTTTCGGAATTGTCAAGACGGTTCTTGCAATGTTTACAATTTGCTAACATCCGAATCATCGGAAAGGAGAACGCCATGTTCGCCGACAACCTGAATTACCTGCTCAAGGCTCACCGCCTCAACGCCATGTCGCTGGCACGGGCCATCGGCGTGCCGAAATCCATCGTCTACGAGTGGACTCACGGCAAGCGGGAGCCCAGCATGGATAATCTGCTGAAGCTTGCCGATTATTTCACCGTTTCCCTTGAATACCTGACGGGACGTCCCGAGGCGCGGGATCCCGCCGAGGAGGAGCTGATCGTCCTGCTCCGCGCCACCAAGACCATCTCTCCCTCCGATCACGACGCTCTGCTTCGTTCCTTCAAGGAAAACCTCGACACCTATCTCCGATCCCAAGGAAAAGGAACCGATCCCCATGGCCCAAACCCTTGATCCCGCCGCCACCGCCCTCTCGCTCCTGCTCCGTCAGCCCCTCAGAGGAGCCTATGCCCTGCACTTTTTTGACTATCGGCATATTCTGACCGACGGCCGTGCCGTGATCGACTCCATGGCCGCCTATGAAAAGCGAATCGGGAAGCCCCTGCCCCTGCGGCCCGACGGGCTAACAATTCGTCAGGGAGACCGTCGGATCATCCTCTACAACGAGAGAACCGAAAACCGAGGCCGCATCTGTTGGACCATCGCCCACGAGCTTGGCCACGTCTACCTGAACCATACCGGCGAATCCCCCCGCGAGCAGCGGGAGGCCGATCGCTTCGCCGCCGCTCTGCTCCTGCCCGAGGCCGTCATCCGCTTTCTTGACTGCCAAGGGGATCGTCCCCTCACCCCCGAGGAGATGACCACCTACTTCGCCGCCTCCCTCACCGCCTGCCGGCGCCGCCGATGGGAGCTGGATGCGAAAGCAGAGTACGTTCCCACCGAGGAGGGAGTGGAATTGGTGAGACGTCTCTTTGCGGTAACGCAAGCCCCCGCGCCAAGCGCAATCTGAATTTGTCCAAACCACCCTTTTCCGTAACGTAAACATCCCGAATCTTCGTTCGGGGTGTTTTGCTTTATGACGGTGTTCCTCCGCCGAAAACACCGTTTTCGGCCATTCAAAGTTTTTGGGGTTTCCCAAGGGGCTTTTTTCAAAAAGTCCCTTGGGCGGGGCATGGGGCAGCGCCCCGGCCTATAGCGCTCTCCTTAACGTCTCCATGATCTTCTTCTCCTCGCGGGAGACCTTCACCTGCGTCATCCCCAGGATCTTGCCCACCTCGGTCTGGGACATCTCCTTAAAATAGCGGAGGTAGATCAGCTGACGCTGGGTGGGAGGAAGACTGCGGATGGCCTCGGACAGGGCGATACGGTCGGTCATCTTGCCGATCTCGTCGGCACCGTCGGCGATCAGATCCCCGATGGGTGTTCCGTCCTCGTCACCCCCCACCGTCTCGCTGAGAGATCGGATCGGCCCGGTGGCTTCCAGGGAAAAGACCAGCTCCTCGGTGGTCACACCGCAAAGCTCGGCCAGCTCCGAGAGCTTGGGCTCCCGTCCCTCACGGCGGATGAAGTCCTCCTTTTTCCGCATGGCGTCGGTGCCGAGGTGCTTGATGCTGCGACTCACCTTCACGGCACCGTCGTCCCGTAAAAAGCGGCGGATCTCGCCGATGATGAGAGGAACCGCATAGGTCGAAAAGGCGGTCTGATAGGAAAAATCAAAGCTCCGTACCGCCTTGATCATGCCGATGGCTGCCAGCTGCACCAGATCCTCATACTCCACCCCACGATCCCGAAAGCGGGCGGCAATGCTCTTACAGAGCCCCATATTGCCCTCGGTCAGGCGCTCCATGGCCTCGGCATCCCCCTCCTTGGCCAGGCGGATCAGCTCAACGTTTTCTTCTCTGGTCATGAAAGCCGCTTGGTCATGGTGACGGTGGTGCCCTTCCCCGGCTTCGAGCGAACCGTCAGCTTGTCGCTGAAGCTCTCCATAATGGTGAAGCCCATGCCCCCCCGTTCTCCGCTGGGATCGCCGGTAAAGAGGGGCTGACGGGCCTTCTCAATGTCCTCGATACCGCACCCCTTGTCCCTCACCGTGATCCTGACCGTGCGGTCCTCGTAGAGCTTGACCTCTACCCAGACCTTACCGCTTGTCCCACGGTAGCCGTGGAGAATGCCGTTGGTCACCGCCTCCGATACCGCCGTGCGGATGTCGGCCAGCTCCTCGGTGGTGGGGTCCAGCTGGGCCACAAAGGCCGTGACGGCATACCGCGCGTAGCTCTCATTCCGTGATTCCGAGGGAAAGATGAGCTTCATTTCATTGATGCTGTTCCGTTTCATGTTTGATTCCTTTCTATGTACCCCCTACATGGGGGTATTTTTATGCCATGGTCTTGGTCTTTCGGCTTTGTGTTTCGATCGTAAGAAAGCGATCCGCCCCCGCCAGCCGAAGGATCTTCATGAAGTCCTCCGATACGTTGACAAGCGTCAGCGTCCCGCCGTAATCCCGAATCCGTGTGTAACGCCCCAAAATCAGTCCTAACCCTGCCGAGTCGGAAAAGCTGACCTCGCGAAGGTCCAAAATGACCTGCAGGGGGCGGTAATCGATGAGCTTACCGTCGATGACCTCCCGCATTTCCTTGACACTGTGATGATCGAGCTCGCCCCGGAGCAAAAAACGGCAGCTTCCGTCCTCGTCCGGCTCTATACTGACCTTGCCGTAGTGCAAGGCCATTTCCTTTCCATCCATTGTTTATCCGTCCTTTCCGGGGATTCGTGCCCCCTTTTTTCTTTATTCTACACCATACTCCCTGCGGAATCTGTCAGATTCCGTCGGGTGAAAAATTTTTTTGTGGAAGTCGGAGATGAGGACGCCCCCTTCGGCTCTTTTCCTTTTCGGACTGTTTTTTCGGTTTTCGGCACTTGGATGCTCCTTTTGAACGCTCCCTTCGACAAAGCCAAGGAAAACCGCACGATTTTCCGTCTCCGGCATACTCTGTCAGTAACGAACTACCGAAAGGATGCAATACGATGGAAGAACAAGGCCAAGGCTTTATCACCGTAAACGTACGAACTGCAGGGGGAGCCCTGCCGGTGGAGGGAGCCACCATTACCATCAAAACGGTGGACGGAGAAAACAGCACCGTCGTTGCCGTGATGATCACCGACTCTGCCGGTACCAGCGACGTCGTCGCCCTCCCTGCCCCTCCCAAGGAAAACTCCCAGCAGCCCGGAAACGAGAACGTATGCAGCTTCTATACCATCGACACCGACCGTGACGGCTACTATCACGTCGTTAACGAAAACGTGCCGGTCTTTGACGGTGTCACCGCCATTCAGCAGGTGCTGTTGGTGCCGATCGCCGGGGGGCGTCCTGACCTGACGCCCTACGACCTCATCCGCTTCTCCTCGGGCCAGCTTCCCAACCTCTGATGTGAAAGGAGTCACCATGCCACAAGACATCCCCTACATACCCGAAACCATTACCGTGCATCTCGGCCCTCCCGATCAGGATGCCCAGAACGTGACGCTGCCCTTCATTGACTATATCAAAAACGTAGCGTCCAGCGAGATCTATCCTACCTGGCCAGAAAGTGCCCTCCGTGCCAACATTTTGGCCCAGATCTCCTTTGCCTTAAATCGCATCTATACCGAATACTATCGCTCCCGGGGCTACAATTTCAACATTACCAACTCCACCGCCATCGATCAATCCTTCGTGAACGGCCGGAATATCTTCGACACCGTCTCCCAGATCACCGACGAGATCTTCAACGACTATCTGCGGCGGCAGGGCTTCGTTGAGCCCCTCTTTGCCCGCTACTGCAACGGTACCACCGTCACCTGCGAGGGCTTATCCCAATGGGGCTCGGTGGATCTGGCCGAGGCAGGCCAAAACTCGGTGGATATTGTCCGAAATTACTACGGCGACGACGTGGAGATCGTGGTGGAGGCACCGGTCATGGGCATTACCTCCTCGGTTCCCTCGCGGAATCTGCGCCTCGGCACCACCGGCAACGACGTCCAGGCGGTTCAGCTCCGCCTGAACCGCATCTCACAAAACTATCCCTCCATTCCCAAGATCCCCGATGTGAACGGCTATTACGGAGACGAGACCCGGGACGCCGTCACCGAGTTTCAGTCCATCTTCGATCTGGCTGTGGACGGTGTGGTGGGCCGCGCCACCTGGTATCGCATTCAGCAGATCTACGCCGGCGTCAAGCGCCTGAACGAGCTACGCTCCGAGGGGATCACCTACGGTGAGATCTCCCGCGTCTATCCCGAGGCCCTCACCCCCGGTTATACCGGCAGCGAGGTCAACGCCGTGCAGTATCTTCTCAATTACGTGGCACAGTATGAGGACACCGTTCAGCCCTTCCCCATCAGCGGCACCTACGATGCCGCTACCGAGGAGGCCATTCGAGGCTTCCAGCGTACCTACGGACTGCCCGACAATGGGATCCTGGACGAGAAGACCTATGCACGGCTCTTTGACGTCTACAATTCGCTGATCCTTTCGCTGCCCGATTCCATGTTCGAAAATTCCGCCCGTCCCTATCCCGGTTATATCATCGGCCCCGGCTTTGATACCCCCTACGTGACCTACCTGCAGGATTACCTCACCGTCATCGCCGAGCTCTTCCCCGAGGTGCCGGCCCCCGGCAGCTCCGGCGTTTACGACGAGGCCACCGAGGCCTCGGTACGGGCGGCCCAGCGCTTGGCGGGACTCCCCGAAACCGGCTTTACCAACCTGGCCACCTGGGAGGCCATTGCCGAGCTGTATAACGATATACAGGCCGGCAAGGTGGTAAAGCCCGAGCAATACCCCGGCTACGTCATTGACTGAAGGAGGCACCTATGGACAATCGTGAACGCCCGACCTATCCCCAAGCGGTACGGGATATTCAAACCTTTTTATATACCATCTCGCAGGTGGATCCCCTGATCCCTCGTGTGAACCCCGACGGCATCTACGGCCCCGAGACCGCCGATTCGGTACGGATCTTTCAGGAGACCTACCTGGGCTTTGGGGACGGCAGGGTGGATTTTGCCACCTGGCAGGCCTTGGTCGCCCATTACCGTACCGCACGCACGGCTCTTAAAGAGCCCGAGCGCATTGCTCCCTTCACCGTCTTTTTGAAAGACGGCCGCCTGGTTCTCGGCGACCGTTCCGACGTCGTCATGATGGTGCGCATCATGCTGGCCTCTCTGGGGCAGGAATATGCCGAGGCGGAAGGGCTTCCCATTACCGACCTCTTCGATGCCAAGCTGGAGGAGGTCATCCTGTCCTTTCAATACGTAAACGGTCTGGAGCCCGACGGCATCGTTGACCGGAACACCTGGGACCGCCTTGCCATTGCCTACAACAAATCCCTCCGCATCGAATCAAGCAAATAAACCGCCGCATTTTGGGCGACACTTTGGGTAGCAAATACGCGAAAGGATACCGTTTATGACAAGCCGCTTTACCCCCGCCGCCGAGCGGGTACTGAACCGCGCCCTCGTCGAAGCGCGCAGCATGGGTCACACCTACGTCGGTACCGAGCATCTGCTCCTCGGACTTCTCTTTGAAAAGGATTGCGTCGCCTATCGGATCGCCCAAGGACGCGGGATCTTCTATGAGGATATGCGGGAGCGCATCCTCGCCACCGAGGGGCAGGGCTCCCTCTCCCATATCGGTGCCTCCGACCTTTCCCCCCGCGCCCGTCGCGTCATCGAACGGGCGGGAAAGGAGATGGGCGGTGCCTTCGGTCGGATCGGTACCGAGCAACTCTTCTCCTCTCTTCTTGCCGAAGGGGAATCGGCGGCCCTGAAGCTCTTGGCGGAAAAGAACGTGACCGCCGCCGAGCTTCACCACGATATTGCCGTTTTTCAGGGGAAACGTCCTGAGACCGAAGCCTCCCCAAAAAAGAGTGAAGCCCTTCCTCCTACCCTCAAAAAATACGGTCACGACCTGACGGCCGCGGCCTTACTGGGAGAGCCGGATCCCGTCATCGGACGGGAGGAGGAGACCGAGCGTGTCATCCGCATTCTCTGCCGCCGCAACAAAAACAACCCTTGCCTGATCGGCGAGCCCGGCGTGGGAAAAACCGCCGTGGTGGAGGGGCTGGCCCTTCGCATCGCCTCCCGCGAGGTGCCGGAGGCCCTGCTGAATAAGCGTCTTGTCACCCTGGACCTTCCCTCGATGATCGCCGGGGCCAAATACCGCGGGGAATTTGAGGAACGGATGAAGGCCGTGCTGTCCGAGGCCGCCGAAGACACCTCCATCATTCTCTTTATCGACGAGCTCCACACCATCGTAGGCGCCGGCTCGGCCGAGGGCTCGGTGGATGCCGCCAACATCATCAAACCCGCCCTTGCCCGCGGCAAGCTTCGCGTCATCGGAGCCACCACCGTCACCGAGTACCGTCGGTACATTGAAAAGGACGCCGCCCTTGAGAGACGGTTTCAGCCCGTGACGGTGGAGGAGCCTACCGAGGAGGAGACCTTGTCGATCTTAAAGGGTCTGAGGCCCCGCTACGAGGAGCACCACGGCATCCTCATCCCCGAGGAAGCCATGACGGCTGCCATTCGGCTTTCGGTACGCTATCTGCCGGAGCGCCGCCTCCCCGACAAGGCCATCGACCTATTGGACGAGGCGGCATCCGGCAAGCGGATCGCCTCCGAAAAGCAATCGGAGGAGGAAAAAACCTTAAACGGGATCCTCATGGGCCTTGCCAGTCAAAAGGAGGAGGCCCTGCTGGATGCTCGTCCCGAGGATGCGGCTACCCTCGACGCCCTGGAGCGGGATTATCGGAAAAAGCTGGAGCGCAAGCGGGAGACAGCCGCCAAGGCGCCAATCACGCTGGACGAGGAGGATATCACCCGAGTCCTTATGGGGCGAATGGGAACGGGAAATGCCCTTGAGCCCTCTTTAAACGGACTGGAGGCGGCCCTCGGCCGCCACGTATTCGGGCAGGAGGAGGCCATCAAGACCGTTTGCGGCATCGTCCGTCGGGGGATGCTGGGCCTTGCCGAGAGCGACCGCCCCTTGGCGGGAATGCTCTTTCTCGGCCCCTCCGGCGTCGGCAAAACGGAGCTGGCCACTGCCCTGGCATCTGCCGTTTTTGGCTCGGATCGGGCGCTGTTACGCCTGGATATGTCGGAATATACCGAGAAGCACTGCCTATCCAAGCTCATCGGCTCGCCTCCCGGATACGTTGGCTACGAGGAGGAGGGCATCCTCACCGCTACCCTGCACCGCCATCCCCGTACGCTGATCCTCTTTGACGAGGCGGAAAAGGCCCATCCCGAGATCTTCGGCCTTCTGCTCCAGATCTTGGATCACGGATTTCTGACCGACGCGGCGGGACGGCGGGTGGATTTCCGTTCCTCCCTCATCGTGCTGACCTCCAATCTCGGCTCCGATGCCGCGGCGGGACGTAGCGTGGGCTTTACCGTCTCCTCGGCCTCTGCCGACAAGGCCGAGGAATTGGCTCGCACCTACTTCCGCACCGAGCTGATCGGGCGCCTCGACGGCATCATTCCCTTCCTCCCCCTCACGCTCGAAGCGGGGGAAGCCATTGCCAAGCAGGTGCTTTCCCAGTTGAAGGAACGCCTCGGCAGGGGTGAGATCTCCTGTGATTTTGCCCCGTCTCTCCCCGCACGCCTTGCCAAGGAGGGCCTCTCTCCCCGTTACGGAGCCCGTTCTCTCAAACGGCTCATCCGTCGGGAGGTGGAGGACCGTATCCTGTCCTATCTGGGTGACCATCCCCTGGGAGAGGAGGAATCCCTTCTTTGTGAGGAAGAAAAGGAAGAAATTATCGTCAAAACCGTAACAAAACGGCAGATCTCGCATATCCTGTCATAAAAGACCGTTTTCGTGGGAGGAATCTGCTATGAGACCGTTACTACCCGGTAACCGGGGACACTACCGCATCTTCGCCGTGGCCGTTGCCGCCTTTGGCATCGGTATCCTATTCTCCTTTTTTCTCTCCCCGCGGGTGCTGGTCATCCTCGAATCGTTCGTTATCATCGCCGTGGCGGCGCTCTGCCTTGCGGAGCGTTAAGGCGGCGGAAAGGAGCGCCTCTTGAAAATCATATTGATCCGATCCCCCAAGCTATTCTCCCCTCTGCTCCGTGTTCTGTTTGGCTTGACGCGCGGGGGAAAATAGTCCGATCAAAAGGTCGGAGACGCGTTCATGCGTCTCCGACCTTTGTTTTTTCGGCCGTCAGCCCTTCGGTTGACAAATCGGGGGTTTTGCGATATAATAAAAGGAGAATTTTTACGTTGAGGGAGCCTTTCATGAAACGCTTGCTTGGTACGGTCTCCGCCCTGTTGCTCGGTCTTCTTTTGGTCGGGCTTTTGTCTGCGTGCAGCCGAGAGGACACGGGGCGCGTCCCCCCCTCCGATCCTGCAAACTTTATCTACGAGCAAAGCGGCGACCATATCGTTATCACCGGCTATTCCGGCGTTGAGGCCACCGTCTCCATTCCCGATACCATCGACGGACTTCCCGTCAAGGCCATCGCCGAAAATGCCTTCCGTGAGCTGACCGACCTGCAAAAGCTCTATCTTCCCGATTCGATCGAAACCATCGACCGCGCCTTCGCTTTTTGTCCCGAGCTTACCTACGTCTACCTGGGAGATGGTATCGTTTCTATGAAGGGCGCCTTCCGCGGCTGCGCCAAGCTGACCACCCTGGAGGGGCCGATGACCGCCAAGCATCTTGACGAGGCCTTCCTTGGCTGCTCCTCTCTGACCGCCGCCTCCATTCCCGCCGGGGCCGTCAGTGCCGATCGGGCCTTCGCCTCTTGTACCTCCCTAAAGGAGGTTACCATCGGCGAGGGGATCAAAGCGCTAACGCGGACCTTCGAAAACTGTTCCTCCCTTAAGGCCGCCGTCCTTCCCGCCTCCCTTACCGAGGCCGCCTTTACCTTTTCGGGGTGTATCTCTCTTACCGAGGTAACGGGTGGTGCCTCCCTTGCCGCCATGGAGGACACCTTTGAAAACTGCTCCCTTTTGACCTCGTTTACGCTGAGCGATCAACTGACCGTGATGAAGGGTGCCTTTGTGGGCTGTTCCTCCCTTGCCGAGGTCAAGAATCTGCCCGAGTCCCTGTCGGTCTATACTCCCTCCTTTACAGGATGTCGGTCTCTGACCTCCCTTCGGATTCCCCGCATCGAGGACACCGCTTCTCTTGCCGCCTATAACCCCATTCACGACGTGAGGGGATGTGAAAAGCTGAAAAGTCTGGTCATCCTTGCCGATTACGAGGTGCGCGAGGAGTTTTGCAAGGTATTTGCCGGCTGTCCCTCTCTGGAATCGGTCACTCTTCCCGACGACGTGGCCGCCGCCATGCTCCGCCTCTCCTATACCGTTGTGGATTCTGTCTTTGAAGGAACGAACAAAGAGCTTGACGCCGCTGTGAAGAAATGGAAAAAGGCGTCTGCCGCCCGGGAGACCAAGAATTACGCCTGGATTGACGGCGTCTCCTATACCCACGTCTACGGCGGCGACCTGGAAACCTTCAACATGGAGGAGCTGATGGCCGAGGTGGACATCCTCGCCTTTGAGCCCTTTGAGAAAACCTCCTATTGGTGCGGTTATCCCGAAGGGGGTACCCGCCAGGAGGATACCGTGGGGATTCAGCGCACCTACGTCTTCTCTCTCCGTACCACGGGAAAGAACGACGGCACCCTCCCCGAAACCCTGACGCTCAACGGCTTCTCCTGCTCCGTGGGGGAGTAGGAAAGGGAATGCGCAGGGGCTCCGCCCCAAACCCCGCCAAGAAACTTTTTGAAAAAAGTTTCTTGGAACTTCAAAAACTTTTGATGGCGAAAAACTGCGTTTTTCGCAAACAGAGTATATCAGTAAACACAAAAGGCTTTCCCTACCGATTTGGTAAAGGAAAGCCTCTGTTTCTTTTCCGCCGAAAACGCAGATAATTTGCGTAGCAAATTTTCTGCTGGTTTTACGGCCATTCAAGTTCTTGGAGGGTCGAGGGGGACTTCTCCGAAAGAAGTCCCCCTCGCGGGGTGTGGGGCAGAGCCCCACATCATCCGCATCCCCTAACTCATCAAAAAAGAGCAGGTCAATGACCTGCTCTTCTTCTTTGGAATTACTTGTACTTGCGCTTACGAGCCGCTTCGGCCTTCTTCTTGCGCTTTACGCTGGGCTTCTCATAGCACTCTCTCTTGCGGAGCTCAGCGAGAACGCCTGATCTCTGACACTGTCTCTTAAATCTGCGGAGAGCGCTGTCAAGAGATTCGTTTTCTTTTACTCTTACTTCTGCCATATCTATCCCTCCCCTCGCACGTAAGCAAAGAGAATTCTTTCAAATTCCTCTTGTTATTATACCGCATATCTTTCGATATGTCAAGTAAAACTTTTCAATATCGGAAAATTTTTCTGAAAAAGTCAGCGAACCACGAAATTGACCAGCTTATTGGGAACGAAGATCTCCTTCACGATCTGCTTTCCGTCAAGGAAGGGCTTGACCTTTTCGACCTCCTTGGCCTTGGCAAGGACGGCATCCTTATCGTCGTCGGCGTTGACGGTTACGGTACCGCGAAGCTTACCGAGGACCTGAACGGCGTACTCAACGGTAGCGTCCACCGTCTTGGCCTCGTCCCACTTGGGCCACTCGGCAGCCGAGACAAAGCCCTTTCCGCCGAGGCTCTCCCAAATCTCCTCGCAAATGTGAGGCGTGAAAGGGGCCAGGAGGCGCACGAAGATGCCAAGCTCGTCACGAGTGAGTCTGCCCTCGTCGTAGATAGCGTTGATAAGGATCATCAGCTGGGCGATGGCGGTATTGAACTTCATCGCCTCGATATCCTCCGACACCTTCTTGATGGTCTTGTGGAAGACGGTTTCAAGCCCCGGCGTCACGCCCTCGCCCTTGACCAGATCGGGGAGTCCTGCGGTACGGTCAAGGAAGCGGCGGCAGCCCTTCATGCTGTTTTCGTTCCAGGGAGCGGCCTGCTCGTAGTCACCCATAAAGAGGACGTAGAGACGGAGGGTGTCGGCACCGCTTTCGTCGACAACGGTATTGGGATCCACCACGTTGCCCTTACTCTTACTCATCTTCTCGCCGTCGGGGCCGAGGATCAGGCCCTGGGCGGTACGCTTGGCGTAGGGCTCGCGGACCGGCACGTAGCCCTGATCGTAAAGGAAGCGGTGCCAGAAGCGGGAGTAGATCATGTGACGGGTCACGTGCTCCATACCGCCGTTGTACCAGTCCACCGGCATCCAGTACTTGAGCTTATCGGGATCGGCAAAGACCTTGTCGTTATGGGGATCGATATAACGGAGGAAGTACCAGGACGAGCCGGCCCACTGAGGCATGGTGTCGGTCTCGCGCTTGGCGTCGTGACCGCACTTGGGGCACTTACACTGCACGAAGGAATCGATCTTGGCAAGAGGGCTTTCACCGTCGGAGCCGGGCTGGAAGTTATCCACGGGAGGAAGCCGCAGAGGAAGCTCTTCGTAGGGAACAGGAACGATGCCGCAGACGGGACAGTGAACGATCGGGATCGGCTCGCCCCAGTAGCGCTGACGGTTAAAGGCCCAGTCCTTCATCTTGAACTGTACGCCCTTTTCACCGATGCCCTTTTCGCCGAGGAAGGTGAGCATCTTCTCAATGGCGTCCTTCTTGTTGGTGATACCGTTAAGGATACCGGAGTTGACCATCTCGCCGTCGCCGGTGTAGGCCTCCTTCTCGATATCGCCGCCCTTGATGACCTCCACGATGTCGATACCGAACTTCTTGGCGAAGTCGTAGTCACGGCTGTCGTGGGCGGGCACGGCCATGATCGCGCCGGTGCCGTAGCCCATCATGACGTAGTCGGAGATGTAGATGGGGATCTCTTTTTCGGTGATGGGATTGATGGCGGTCAGGCCCTCGATCCGCACACCGGTCTTATCCTTCACCAGCTGGGTCCGCTCGAACTCGCTCTTCTTGGCGCACTCGGCCTTGTAGGCATCGAGGGCGTCTATGTTGGCGATCTTGTGGCGGTTGGCCTCGATCATGGGATGCTCGGGAGCGATGACCATGAAGGTCACGCCGTAGAGGGTATCGGGGCGGGTGGTGTAGATACGGAGGGTCTCGTCGATGCCCTTCACGGTGAAGTTCACAAAGGCGCCGGTGGACTTACCGATCCAGTTTTCCTGCTGCAGACGGACGTTGGGGAGGTAATCCACCTCGTCAAGGCCCTGCAAGAGCTTATCGGCGTACTCGGTGATGCGGAGGTACCAGACCTCCTTGGTCTTCTGGACGATGTCGCTGTGGCAGATGTCGCACTTGCCGCCCTGGGAGTCCTCGTTTGACAGGACGACCTTACAGGAGGGGCAGTAGTTGACCAGGGTCTTGTCACGGAAGACGAGACCGTTCTCGTACATCTTGAGGAAGATCCACTGGGTCCACTTGTAGTAGTCCTCCTCGGTGGTGTCGATGACCTTCGACCAGTCGAAGGAGAAGCCGACCCGCTTTAATTGGCTGGTGAACTTCTTGATGTTGTTGTCGGTCACCTGACGGGGGTGAACGCCGGTCTTGATAGCGGTGTTCTCGGTGGGCAGACCATAGGCATCAAAGCCGATGGGGAACAGGACGTTATAGCCCTCCATGCGGCGCTTGCGGGATACCACCTCCAGGCCGGAGTAGGCCTTGATGTGGCCCACGTGCATACCCGAGCCGGAGGGATAGGGGAACTCTACCAGCGAGTAGAACTTCTTCTTGCTATGGTCCTCCGAGGCCTCGAAGAGCTTGGCCTCCTCCCATCTGTCCTGCCACTTTTTGTCGATTCTTGCGTGTTCGTATTTCATATTCTGTTCCTTCTTCTCAGAATGTATTGTCTTGTCCTTAATCCTCGGTCAGCAGGTGGGAGATGTCCACCTCTTCGGCCTCGTTCCACAGCTTTTCCAGATTGTAGTACTGTCTTGCCTCGGTATGGAAGACGTGCACCAGCACCGAGGAGTAGTCCAGCAGCACCCACAGGGCGCTTTCTCTGCCCTCCACTCTGGCGGGCTCAATGCCCTCCAGTCCCAGCTTATACTCCACCTCGTCGCCGAGGGCGCGGGTCTGGGTATTGGAGTTACCGGTGCAGATGACGAAATAGTCGGCCAGCACCGTCTTGTCGGCCACGTGGAGCAGCTTGATGCCGCCTGCCTTTTTCATATCCAGGATGGTGACCACCTTTTCGGCCAAGGCCTTGGGGTCGTGTCGTAAATCTTCCATACAGATGGTTTCCTTTCGTTTGGTACAAGGTTATTGGGAACGAACGGCAATGGAAAGGCCGTTCTCGGTAATGGCCTCGGCATCGGGGAGAGGCTTCGCCTCGTAGGGACGGCCGTAGAGCCCGAGGATCTCATCGTTATCACGCCCGCAAAAGAAGCGATTGGGATCAAATCCCGCCTCCGTGGGCTTAAAATACGCCACCGTCAAGAGCTGCATCCCCTCCCGATTCAAGACGTAGTAGCGCCCCGTGCTTGTGATCTCGCCGGGAGCGGTCATCATGCGGATGGCAGACAGGGGGATCGACAGGGCCGTCGCGGCAACACCGGGCAGCTCCTCTACGCCAAGGGAGGTGACGGTATGGGTCAGCATCGTCTCCCCCACCGACAGGATCGTAGGGAGAGTCAAGCCCTCCTGCACCCGCTTGATAAAGGCGGCAAGGAAAAGTTTTTGGGCGTCCACACGGCCGAGGTCGGCCCGGACGTATCCGGCGCGGTAGCGGATGAACTGCTCGGCCATGGCGCCGTCAAGGACCTGATTGCCCTTTTTCAAGTGGATATGAAGCCCCTGCTCGGGATCGTCGTAATCCAGATCGCAGGGCACCTCCATAGGCACGCCGCCAATGGCGTCCACCGTCTCCCGAAATGCCTTAAGGTCCATTAGGACGTATTCGTCAATGGCAACGCCGAGATGCTCCGACAGCAGGGCAGTCAGGCGGGTAAGCGCCTTTTGCTCGGGGTTTTTCTTCGTTTCCTTACGGCAGGCAGAAAGCAGCCGTCCGTAAAGGGAATTCAGCTTCACAAGCCGCCCGTCATAGGCGGTGACGGTGTCTCGGGGAAGCTGCAGCACCGTAGCCTTACCTCCCTTTCCGTCAAGACGGCACAGGAGCATGACGTCGGTATTGCTTCCCACGGCGTCCTTTCCCAGGATCAAAACCGTTTTGTCGACCTTGGGAATCAGCGGGGCCATCGTCGGCAGACTGTCCTCCCCCCGCGCACGGTCAAGGAGGATCGCCGACAGGATCAGGGTGAGCGAGATCAGACACGCCCACAGGATCCCGTAAAGAAGCTGTTTTCTTTGTCTTCGTCCGGAGTACCGCTTCATTTACCGACCCTCCTGCGACACGAGGAAGTTCCGAGCCGCTACGGTGTCGGGATGAATGGGACATCGCAGCTTAAGAAGATCGGAGATCGTCATGTCGAAGGACAGGATCAGGGTATCGTGTAAAACCGTTTGGGGATCGCCTTCCTCCAGACGGCCGTAAAAATACTGCCGCAGGGTAACGCAGTCGGGGAAGGTACGGGTGGGCTCGATATAATCGGCAAGATAGAGCAGCTTTTCAAGCAGCGTCATATCCGCCCGCCCCGTGGTGTGGAAGCGGATGGCGGTAAAGACCTCGTCGTCCACCTCCTCGGGGAAATGCTCACGGGCATAGTAGGCGCCTGTCAAGGCGTGAAGCGTCTTTTCGGAGAGGAGAAAGGACTCGTCCACTGTCCGGCCGAGAGTTTCCATATAGGAAAGGTGCTCGCCCTTTGAAAAATGTTTGGTAATATCGTGAAGAATGGCGGCGGTGACCAGCTGCTCGGTCTTCTTTTCATCGAGGGAAAAGATCTGCGCCAGCCGCAGGCATTCCTCCTCGGTACCGAGAATATGGGGGATCCGTCGCTCCCGCACCGTAGTCTTCATCTCGTTTCGGATCATTTCACGTGTCATGACATACCTCCCGCGGCAGGATTTCCGTAAAGACGGTGAGCCGCTATGTAGTCACACACGGAGGGGGGAACCAGGTGGGAGACGTTCCTTCCCTCACGGCAAAGGGTACGGATCTCGGTGGAGCTGATCTCCACAACGGGAGTATCCAGATGAATCACCTCGCCGCCGTAGACCTTGCGGTAATGCGCCGTCATGGCGGCGATCCGCGCCTCAGTTTCGGAGTCGGTATCCTCCCGACGGATATGTGCGATGCGGGCCAAGGAAAACACGATCTCGGGATGCTTCCAGCTGTCAAAGGTCAGAAACATATCGGTGCCGCACAGAAAGGTAAGGCGGGTATCGGGGGCGGTAAAATGAGTCAGCGTCTGATAGGTATAGCTGGTGCCGCCTTTTTGGATCTCGTAATCGGACACGGTGATCCGTCGGGGATTGTCCCGAAAGGCCAGCTTGGTCATGGCCAGGCGCTCGGCAGGATCGTCTCCCGGCGCCGCCTCCTTATGGGGAGGCAGGTAGGTGGGGATCACCAGAAGCTCATCCAGCTTGAAGGCATCGTAAAAGGCGTTGGCCGCCTCTACGTGACCGCGGTGAATGGGGGCAAAGGTGCCGCCGAAGATCCCGAGCTCAGTCATGGCTCATCTCACGATAGCGTTCGGCAAACAGGCGCATGGCCTTGCCGCGGTGGCTGACGGCGTTCTTTTCCTCGGTGGTGATCTGCGCATAGGTCTTGTCAAGCTCCGGCAGGTAGAAAAGAGGATCATATCCGAAGCCGTCGTGGCCCCGCTCCTCCCGCAGAATGGTGCCGGGGCACTCTCCCCGCACGGTAAAATTCCGTTCGGGATGGTTCGGATCGACAAAGGCCACCACCGATACAAAGCGAGCGGTGCGCTCCCCGTCGGGCACGGCATCCAGCTCCCGTAAGAGCTTCTTGTTATTGTTTTCGTCGTTACAGGGTTCCCCGGCAAAGCGTGCCGAATACACCCCCGGACGGCCCTCCAGGGCGTCTACCTCCAGCCCCGAATCGTCGGCGATGCCGCAATAGCCGAGGGCGGCGGGCACCGAGGCCTTGATCACGGCATTTTCCTCGAAGGTGGTGCCGTTTTCCTCGATGTCCCCCTCGTAACCGACGTCGGTAAGGGAGAGAAGCTCGATGTCGGTAATACCGCATCGGAGGAGAACCGCTTCGATCTCCTTGATCTTATGCTTGTTATGAGAGGCAAGTACCAGCTTCATATTCACCTCAACCGAACAGCGCGCTGACAAAATCGCCGGCGTTGAAATATTGCAGATCGTCGACCTTTTCCCCCACGCCGATGAACTTCACGGGGATCCCCAGCTCATCGCGGATGGAGAAGACGATGCCGCCCTTGGCGGTGCCGTCCAGCTTGGTCAGAACAAGCCCTGTCAGGGCAGCGGCATGCTTGAATTCCTTGGCCTGAAGCACGGCGTTTTGTCCCGTGGTGGCGTCCAGCACCAGCAGCGTCTCCCGGCAGGCGCCGGGAAGCTCACGGTCGATCACGCGGTCGATCTTGGCCAGCTCATCCATCAGATTTTTCTTATTGTGAAGGCGTCCCGCCGTATCGACGATCACCACGTCGGCGTTTCGCTTCTTGGCGGCGTTCAGCGCGTCGAAGACAACGGCGGCGGGATCGGAGCCCTCGTCGTGACGGATCAGCTCCACCCCCACGCGCTCGGCCCAGATGCCGAGCTGATCGATGGCGGCGGCACGGAAGGTATCGGCAGCGGCCAGAAGCACCTGCTTCCCTTCTCCCTTTAACACGTTGGCGATCTTGGCGATGGAGGTGGTCTTCCCCACACCGTTGACACCGATGACCAGGATCACCGAAGGGGTGGTGTCCAGCCTCAGAGGTTCCCCCTCGCCGATCATCTCGGTCAGGATCTCCCGAAGGGCGTCCTTGACCTGCTCCGGCTCGGTGATCTTATCCTGCTTGATCCTCGCGCGAAGGCTGTCCAGGATCGATTCGGTGGCGTTGACGCCCACGTCGGAGGTGATCAGGATCTCCTCCAGCTCCTCCAGCAGCTCCTCATCTACGGAGGAGAAACCGCGGAACAGAGCGTCCAGCCGTCCGAAGACGGCGTTTTTCGTCTTGGCAAGTCCTGCCTTCAGTTTTTCAAAAAAGCCCATCAGCTTACGTTTCCTCCGATCTTCTGTTCCACCTCGTTTACGTTCATGGAGAGCACCTTGGAGATGCCTCGGTCGGGCATGGTAATGCCGTAGAGCATATCCGACGCCTCCATGGTACCGCGGCGGTGGGTGATGGCGATAAACTGGGTCTTTTCGGCATAGCGGTGCATGTAGTCGGCCAGGCGTACCACGTTGACCTCGTCAAGGGCCGATTCGATCTCGTCGAAGATGCAGAACGGCGTGGGATTGACGTTCAGGATGGCAAAGATCAGGGCAATGGCCACGAAGGCCTGCTCACCGCCCGACAGGGAGATGAGGTTCTTGATGATCTTGCCGGGAGGTGCCACGTTGATCTCGATGCCGCTGGTCAGCGGATTCTCGGGATCGCTGAGTGAGATCTCGGCGGTACCGCCGCCGAACAGCTCCTTGAAGGTCACCTTGAAGTTCTTGTTGATGTCCTCCACGGCGGCCACGAACTTGGTCTTCATCTCACGCTCCAAGCGCTCGATGATGCCGTCCAGGCTTTCTCTTGCCTTGGTCAGATCCTCGAACTGGGCGGTATTGAAGTCGTAGCGCGTCTTCACGTCCTGATATTCCTCAATGGCACCCACGTTGACGTGGCCGAGGGCGCGGATCTTATTCTTCAGCTCGTTCTGCTTATGGCCGAATTCGGGACGGGTCTCGGCCGTCACGGGGGGATAGCCCAACTCGGCGGCCGCTGTATAGGTCAGCTCGTAGTCCTCCCAAATGCGGGCGGCAAGGCGGTCGTGCTCGGTGGTGAGCTGCTCGCGCTGGCCCTCCAATTTGGTGAACTCCCGGAAGAGGGTCTCTCTTCTGTGAGTTTTGTCACGAAGCTCTTCTCTTATACGGCTTTGCTGCTTCTCGTATTCCAGATTCTGCGCGATCAGACGGCCCCGTTCCTCCTCCAGCCCCTTGATGTCTCCCGACAGGGCGTCGGTGGAGAGCTTGTTTTCGCCGATGCGGTTGCGGCTGGCGGCCAGCTTTTCGTTCAGGGTAGCGATCAGCTCCTCGGAGCGACGGATCTGCTCGGTAAGCGCCTCCACCGTGCCCACGTTGAGGGTAATGCTGCCCGTCAGGGCCTCCACGTCCTTCTCGGCGGCGGTCTTGGCGATCAGGCGGCCGTTATTGGCCGATACCGTATCGGCCAGCCGTTCCTCCAGACGGTTGCGGGCCTCCACGGCGGCAAGGGTGCGTGCCCCTGCCTCCTCCAGCTCCTTCTGAAGCGCGGTAATGCGGTCGGCAATTCGCCGACGCTCGTTTTCGTAATGCTCGTGCTCCTTACCCAGGCCTGCCAGGTTCTCCTTGAGCCCCGTAAGACGAAGCTCCTCGGTTTCCAGACGGCTTCTCGTGACCTCGAATTGCGTCTGCTCGGCCTGCATCAGGGTGGTCAGCAGTGCCATCTTATCCCGAATGCCGTCTGCCTCGCTCCGCAGGTCGTTCAGGGCCTTGGCAAGCTCGGCAAGCTCCGACGCGACACGACGCTTTTCGATGTCCAGCTTGGCCATCTCCTCCTGCATCCCCGCAATCTGGGAGGAACGGGTGAGGATACCGCTGTCCTGCTTGACCGATCCGCCCGTAAAGGAGCCGCCGGCGTTGACCAGCTGGCCGTCCAGGGTGACGATGCGGATGCGGTAGCCAAAGGCGCGGGCGGTATCGGCGGCGTGATCGATGGTATCGAATACCGCCGTCCGTCCCAGCATATTGCCGATGACACCGGCGTACTTCTTATCATGCTCGCAGAGAGCGTCTGCCATACCGACGTAGCCCTTCTGCTTGGCTAAATCGCCGACCGAAACGGTGGGCTGCTGGGCCTTGACCGACGTGATGGGATAGAAGGTGGCACGTCCGCCGTTCGTACGCTTTAAGAAGGCAATGGCGGCCTTGGCGGCCTCCTCGTTTTCGGTGACGATGTTCTGAATATTGGCACCCAGCGCCGTCTCAATGGCGATGCTGTACCCCGGCTTGACGGCGATCAGCTTGGAAACGGGGCCGCAAATGCCCCGGAGATTGCCTCCCGACACAGCGTGCATCACGTTCTTGACGCTATGGTTATAGCCCTCCAGCAGGTCGTCCATGCGCTTCAGCGCCTCGATCCGCTGGGCCTTGGCCTCGGAGGAAACGCGGAGAGCGTTTTCCTTTTCCTTCCACTCCTCCTGCTTGGCTATTGTTTCGGCCTCACGGCCGGTCAGCTCGTTCAGCTTCTCCTGCTCGGCGGCGATGGCGGCGCGATAGGTCTCAACCGACTCCTCGGTCCGCTTCTTGCCGTCGGTCAGCACGGCGATGTCCTCCATCGCCAGGGCGATCTCCTCCTCCAGTCCCGCGCTGCGGTCGCTTTCCGACTCGTGAGAGCCCTCCAGCGCCGACAGGCGCACCTTTTCATCGATCAGCTCGGCGGAGGTAAGCTTTTCCTCGTCCTCACGGTCAAGGATGCTCTGATCGGCCAGCTCGACCTCAGCCCGCAGGCCTTCGATCTCCGTTTCGGCGGCAGAGATCCCGGTCAAGATCTCAGAAAGAACCTGCCGCTTTTCGGCCAGCTCCTTCTCCAGCTCCTCTCCCCGCTTTTGTCCGTCCCCAAGGGACAGCTTGCGGGCCTCCAGCTCGTTTTTCGTCTGCTCGATGCGGCTCTCGGTATGTAAAATATCGTTTTCCAGGACGCGGCTGGCACTCTCAAGGCCATGCCGCTGATCTACGTAGGCATTTACCTGGGCAGAGAGCTGCTCGGCTCGGTTCTGCCCTTCGGCGGCCTTTTGATAGAGGATCTCGCTCCGCTGCTCCAGGGCTGCGATCTCGCCGTCGGCGGCCTCCAGCTCCAGCTTCGCCGCCATGTAGCCCCGCTCGGTCTCGTTGGCCTTGGCTCGCATAGCCTCGGCATCATAGAGCCAAAGGGACACGTCTACGGCCTTCTTCTGCTCGTAAAGATCCAGATACTTGCGGGCGGCGTTGGCCTCCTTTTCCAGAGGTCCCACGCGGGCGGACAGCTCGCCCAGAATATCTCCGAGACGCACCAGATTGGCCTCGGTATCCTTCAGCTTACGCTCGGCCTCGTTCTTGCGGAAGCGGTACTTGGAAATGCCCGCCGCCTCCTCGAAGACCGAGCGGCGTTCGTCGCTCTTTTGGGAGATGATCTCTGCGATCTTGCCCTGACCAATGTTGGAATAGCCGGTCTTGCCGACACCGGTGTTCATGAACAGCTCGGCAATGTCCCGGAGGCGTACCGTCTTGCCGTTGATGAGGTACTCACTGTCCCCTCCGCGGTAGTAGCGGCGGGTGACGGTGACCTCGTCGTATTCGGTATCCAGACGGCCGATGCCGGTCGTGTTATCGATGATCAGCGACACCTCGGCATAGCCCATGGGACGGCGGTTGTCAGAGCCGCCAAAGATCACGTCCTCCATCTTGGAGCCGCGGATGCTCTTGGTGGACATTTCGCCCAGCACCCAGCGCACCGCATCGGTAATATTCGATTTTCCGCTTCCGTTAGGCCCCACGATCACCGTGATGCCCTGATCGAAGCTCAGTACAGTTTTGTCGG
>SVSM01000044.1 GCA_015064295.1 Oscillospiraceae bacterium
GTCGAGGAAGCGGTCGGTGGCGTCAACGTAGATCAGGTTTGCCTCCAGCGCCTCGCCGAAGACCTCAATGACCTGCTCGCTCTCACCCTTGCGCATGAGACCGTGGTTCACGTGAACGCAGACCAGCTGCTTGCCGATGGCCTTGATGAGCAGAGCGGCGACAACCGAGGAGTCAACGCCGCCGGACAGAGCCAGAAGCACCTTTTTGTCACCGACCTGAGCGCGGACCTCCGCGACCTGCTGGGCGATAAAGGCATCGGCGAGCTCCCTCGTAGAAATACGGGCCATGGAGGCGGGGCGAATGTTGTTTTGCATAAAGGATCCCTCTTTTTTTGTATAGAATAGAAGCGGCAGCGGACGCACCGAGCAGAAAAACGCTGAAACGGCGCCACCGAGAGACGTCTTCCGCAAAGGCGGAAACCGCCATGAAGAAGCCTTGTTCCCCAATACTAATATCTTATCACAAGCGGGCTTGAAATGCAATGTTTTTTTGACAAAAATTTGCTTAGGCGGCGATTTTTCTCGTTTTTTCCGTGTCCCGCCCATACCGTACAAATTGGAAAAACGAGGCGGAGGCGGTTGACACCGTGGATGAATCGTATTATAATAAGGAAGAGGAGCGTTCCATCGGGCGGGACAAGCGCCGCCTGGGGGAAGAGATGCCGTTTACGGCGTCACGATTCCGTTTCGGAGACGAAAGGAGCACACCATGCAGATCAGTGCTTTCACGAATTGCTATGCCGGCAAAGATTTAGAGGAGGCCCTTGCCGCCGTCAAGGAGCTGGGCGTCAACACCGTCGAGCTGGGAGCCGGCGGATATGCGGGGAAACGTCATTGCGATCCCGCCCTTCTTTTGAAGGATAAGACTGCCTTTTTCCGGTTTCACGAGACCTTTCATACCTATGATATGGACGTCAACGCCCTGACCGTTCACGGAAATCCCGTGCATCCCGATGCCGAGACGGCCAAAAAGTTTGACGCTGATTTCCGCAACGCCGTGTTGCTGGCGGAGCAGCTGGAGATCGACACCGTCGTGACCTATGCGGGATGCCCCGGCGATCCTGCCGGTGCCAAGTATCCCAACTGGGTGTGTTGCTCCTGGCCGGAGGACCTCCGCGCCCTGCTGGACTGGCAGTGGAACGAGGTCCTGCTTCCCTACTGGCAGGAGGCCGCCGCCTTTGCCCGTGAGCACGGCGTCAGCCGTGTTGCCATTGAGATGCGCCCCGGCTTCTGTGTCTACAACCCCGAGACGATGCTCCGCCTCCGCCGCGAGGTGGGGAACGTGCTGGGCGCCGCCGTGGATCCCTCCCACCTGATCTGGCAGGGGATCGATCCCGCCTTGGCCATCCGCGAGCTGGCGGGCACCATCTATCACGTGCGCGCCAAGGACGTGAAGATCGACAAGTTTAATACCGCCAAGAACGGCGTGCTGGACACCAAGTCCCTGGACGATGTCGCCGACCGTTCCTGGCTCTTCCGTGCCGCCGGCAGCGGAAGCAATGCCTCCGACTGGCAGGACATTCTCGCGGCTCTCCGCATCAGCGGCTACAATCGCGTCCTCTCGGTCACCCACGAGGACGGCCTCATCGGAGCCGACGAGGGCCTCCGCCGCGCCGTTGCCTTTTTGAGGTCGATCGGAACGGTATGATCGCTCCCGCCGAAGAGACGGAAGCCCAGCACCACGCATTCCAATCGCATGACAAAACGCCGTCTGCCGAAAGAAGGGCAGACGGCGTTTCTTGTCCCAAGAACCGAGGGCGAAAACCTTGACAATTTCCTTCAAAAGTATTATAATAATTCTGTATACCGTCAAACGGATTTCCCCCGAAAGAAAGGGTAAAAGCCATGAAAAAACCGTTGATCGGCTTCATCTCTCTCGGCTGTCCCAAGAACCAGATCGACACCGAGGTGATGCTCCGCGAGCTGGTGGATGCCGGCTACGACATCACCTCCGAGGACTATGAAGCAGACGTCATCATCGTCAATACCTGCGCCTTCATTGAAAGCGCCAAGCAGGAGGCCATCGACAACATCCTGGACGTGGCCTGGCTGAAGAAGCACCGCAAGCTGAAGGGCATCGTCTGTTGCGGATGCCTGGCGCAGCGCTATCGGGAGCAGATCTTCGAGGAGCTCCCCGAGGTAGACGCCGTCGTCGGTACCGGCAGCATACATAACATCGTCACGGCGGTGGAGGAGGTCTGGGCAGGGAAGAAGTATCTCTCCTGCGAGCCCAACGAAGCCCTCCGCCTGGGCGGTGAGCGCGTGGTCACCACTCCCGACTATACCGCCTACATCAAGGTGGCAGAGGGCTGTGATAACCGCTGCTCCTACTGCGCCATCCCCGACATCCGCGGCCCCTTCCGCTCCCGACCCATGGAGGACATCGTGGAGGAGGCCAAGTCCCTGGAGGCTCTGGGTGTCAAGGAGCTGGTCATCGTGGCCCAGGACACCAGCCGCTACGGCCTTGACCTTTACGGCGAGTACGCCCTGGCGGCTCTGTTAAAGAAGCTGACCGTCGAAACGACGATCCCGTGGTTCCGCCTTCTCTACTGCTATCCCGACAAGATCACCGACGAGCTGATCACCGAGATGCGGGAGAACGACCGGGTGCTCCCGTACATCGATCTTCCCATCCAGCATATTTCCGATGGGATGTTGAAGGCCATGAACCGCCACGGCGACGGCAAGCTGGTGAGAGAGACAGTCAAGCGTCTTCGCGAGGGGGTGCCGGGTATTACGATCCGCACCACCGCCATCGTGGGCTTCCCCGGAGAGACCGAGGAGGACTTCGAGGAGCTTTGCGAGTACGTAAAGGAAGCCAAGTTTGACCGCTTCGGTGCCTTTCCCTATTCCCGTGAGGAGGACACCCCCGCCTACGATCTGCCCGATCAGATCGACGAGCAGGTCAAGCAGGACCGCTACGACACGCTGATGGCGCTTCAGCTGGACATTCACGAGGAGCTGAACGCGAAGAAGATCGGCAAGACCGTCAAGGTCCTTTGCGAGGGCTTCGATCCCGTTGCCGAGACCTGCTTCGGCCGCAGCGAGGCCGACGCCCCCGAGATCGACGGCAAGATCTATTTCTCCGCCAAGAATCGCCCTGCCGAGGGTGAGTTCATCACCGTAAAGGTGACCGACGCCATTGATTACGACCTGTTCGGCGAGGTCGAGTAAGGACGCGGTTAATTTGGGGCACCGCCCCAAACCCCGCTTAAGAAACTTTTTGAAAAAAGTTTCTTAAGAATTTTCAAAAACTTTGATACGGCCCGAAGCGGAGCTTCGGGCAAGGAAACAATATAAAAGAGGTGTTTACCATGAATCTGCCCAACAAACTGACCATTCTCCGCATCATTCTCGTCCCCTTCTGTATGTTTTTTATCGCCTTTAACGGCATGAACGACACCGTCTGCCGCCTGATTGCTCTGGTGCTCTTCTCGGTGACGTCGCTGACCGATATGCTGGACGGCAAGATCGCAAGAAAGTACAATCTCGTTACCGATTTCGGTAAGTTTCTCGATCCCGTGGCCGACAAGCTGCTGATCATCGGCTCCTATCTGGCCCTGCTGGTGCGGTATCATGGCGATCCCGTGTTCGTGAACTTCATGTTCTGGTGCCTGTTCATCATTTTCTTCCGTGAGCTGGCGGTGACGTCGCTTCGTATGATCGTGGCCTCCAAGGTGGTCATCGCCGCCGATATCATGGGCAAGATCAAGACGGTGTCCCAGATGGTAGCGGTGATCGTGGCTCTCGTCGAGCCTATCTTCTGCCGTCTGACGAGCATCAATACCCACAATATTGCCACCTACGTCATCGTCGGTATTTCGGCCTTTGCCACGCTGGTGTCCGGCCTCAATTACTTCAAGGCATACTGGCCTTACATCAACCCCAGCAAGTAAGGAGAGACGTCTGTGATCGATCTTCTGACGGTAGAAAAGCAGTTTATCGCCTCCCACGTCCGTGAGGGCGGCACCGTGGTGGACTTCACCATGGGAAACGGCCACGACACCCTGTGGCTGGCTCAGCAGGTGGGAGAGACGGGCAAGGTCTATGCCTTCGATATTCAGCCCAAGGCGCTGGAGAACTCCGAGAAGCTCCTCCGCGAGTCGGGCTGCCCGCAAAATTATACGCTGATCCTGGACTCCCACGCGAACGTGGAGCAGTACGTAAAAGAGCCCATCTGCGCAGGGATGTTTAACCTGGGCTATCTCCCCGGAAGCGACAAGAGCGTTACGACTCTCCGGGAGTCCACCATGAAAGCGGTGGAGGGAGCGCTGCGCTTGCTTGAGGATGACGGCGGGCTTTTGATTGCCGTCTACCCCGGGCACGAGGAGGGTTCTCTTGAGGGGAAGATGTTAGACGAGTTTTTTGCGACGCTGGATCGGAAGAAAATTTGTGTTTCCAAGCTGATGATCGTGAATTCGCCGACGTCGCCGTTTTTCTTTTTGGTTGAGAAGAGGTAGTTGTTTCCCAGCGGGGCAGATTTTGATTTCTTCTAATCGTTAGTTGAGAAGATAGAACAAGAAAGAATTCTTTTTTTCGCACCTTTCTTTACTCAAAGAAAGGTGCCCAAAGAAGGAGCCAAGGGGGAAGGGCGGTCAGTCGCGGTCAAAAGCAAGTTTTGACGCGCTCGTTCCGACGCCCTCCCCCCTTTGGGAACC
>SVSM01000045.1 GCA_015064295.1 Oscillospiraceae bacterium
AAGCGACAGCTCCAGAAGCTGACGGTCACGCTCCAGACTGGAGCGCCAGCCCGAGATCTCCTGCGAGAAGGTGATGGGGGTAGCATCCTGCAGGTGGGTGCGGCCGCTCTTGACGATCCCCTCGTTTTCCTTTTCCAGACGCACAAAGGTGTCGATCAGAAGATCCAACGCGGGAAGGAGCTTATCCTCAATGCCCAGCACCGCCGCAATGTGCATGGCGGTGGGAAAGGTGTCGTTTGAGGACTGGCTCATATTGATGTCGTCGTTGGGGTGTAAGAGCTTCTTGCCTGCGATCTCGTTGCCGCGGTTAGCAATGACCTCGTTGGCGTTCATGTTGGACTGGGTACCGGAACCGGTCTGCCAGACCACCAGGGGGAAATGATCGTTTAAGGAGCCGCTGATGACCTCGTCACAGGCCGCCGTGATCGCCAACAGCTTTTCGGGGGTCATCTTTTCGGGCTTCAGCTCGGCGTTAGCCATGGCTGCTGCCTTTTTCAGGATCCCGAAGGCATGGGTGATCTCCCGGGGCATGACCTCAATCCCGACGCCGATACGGAAATTTTCGGAGCTTCTTTGAGTCTGGGCAGCCCAATAGCGGTCGGCAGGAACCTTGACCTCGCCCATGGAGTCGTGTTCAATGCGGAAATCCATTTTTCTCTTCTCCTTTGCTTTAGATCTTGAGACTGGAAATAACGTTCTTCAGGGTATCGGCGCTGTGGTGCAGCTTGGCGATCTCCTCATCGGTGAGGGGAGAGATCAGCTTGCCGCGGATCCCGCCCTTCCCTACGATGGAAAGAACACTGAGACAAACGTCGTCAATGCCGTACTCACCCTCCATCAGGGAGGAGAGTGAAAGGGCGGTGTCGATACCGCGGTTCAGGCACTTGACGATATGATTCACGGTTAAGGAAACGGCGTAATAGGTCGCGCCCTTGGCGTCGATGATGGTAGCGCCCGACTTGCGGACGTAGTTCTCGATCTCCTCGTGATCAAAGCCGCTACCGCTGACGGAAAGGCCTCGGGAGCGGGCGTAGGTATCTACGTGAATGCCGGAAATGGTTGCCAGCGACCAGGGGATAAAGGAGGTGTCGCCGTGTTCGCCGAACACCACACCGTGGACGTTCTGCATACTGATGGAGAAGTTCTCGGCCAGGCGAGAACGGAAGCGTGCCGTATCGAGAAGACAGCCGGTACCGATGATCTGACCGGCGGGAAGGCCGGAGCACTTACAGAAAACGTAGGTCAGAATGTCCACCGGGTTACTGACGACGATATAGACGGCGTTGGGCGCAACGCGGGTGATCTTGGGGATAATGCTCTTGGAAATATCCACGTTGATCTGCGCCAGATCCAGTCGGGACTGGCCGGGGCGTCTTGCCACGCCGGAGGTAACGATCACGACGTCGGAGTCCTTGGCGTCCTCATAATCGCCGGAATAAATGGTGGTGGGGGAAATGTACGGGGCGCCCTGCCGAATGTCCATCGCCTCACCGAAGGCCTTGCTCTCGTTGATGTCGATCAGGACGATCTCCGACGCATTACCGCTGACCGCTAGGGTATAGGCAATCGTAGAGCCAACGTAGCCAGCACCGATAATCGAAACTTTTTTTCCCATTCTGTTCCGTTCCTTTCCTTGGAGAAACGATCGACCGTCTCCATTTAGTTACATTATAACAAACGACTGACAAAATGAGAAATATAAATAACGCATATCGATATTATTTTATCGATAGAAAAGTGACGGTTTTGATATGGCGCCATTCACCGAATATCACAAAAAAGCAGGGGCAAGCCCCTGCTTTTTTCACAGTTTTTCGATATTCCCTTGCATATTATGGGAAAGTTCTCACCTTTCGCATTCTTATTTGGAATGAATGTCATTTCATTCCAGAATGTCTGGTAGAGCGTTCTTCTGCATAATTCACAAAATCCGATTTTGCCCTTATGTCATCTTGCCAAAAAGGCTGGGTGCTTAAGAGCCGAAGGCCACCTGATTTTTCACCTCGTAAAGCTTATCGAGGAAGTGGCGTTCCAGGGTGCTGAAGCGGATTCCCTCCCGATAGATCAGCACGTCCTTGTACTTATGCGCGGGGGCGTCGCAGCGCTTCTGCACCAGCGAATAGCGCTTTAAGATCTCCTCCGGCGTGGGGGACACCCACATGAAGGCGTCCTGCATCATGGAGAGCATGGCGTACTGGCTGGTACCCTCGTAGAGGTTGATGACCTTCTTACCGCTCAGCGACAGCGAGAGGTTCTCACTCTGTGCCACGTTGATGTACGGCACATTGCAGTCGCCGTGGGTGATCTCGGTATAGGGAGCCAGATCGGAGAGCGTAAGACTCTCCTGCTCGGCAAGGGGATGATTCGCCGACATGGCAGCAAGATTTTCAAACTCCCAAACCGTCTCACAGGCCAGGCCCTTATCCTTCATAAAATCGCGGAAATAGGTCTCGTATTCGGTCTGATAGCGAATGATACCCATGGTAAAAACACCGTCGGCCACCATATTGACGCCGTCAATGGAGGTCGTCTCCCCCAGGTTGACGTCGATGGGGCGGCTTCCGTCGAGGGACGCCACGAACTGCATGGCCGCCCAGGACACGTAGCTGCCGCGGGGGACGCAGACGTTCAGACGCTGACGGTCGGGATCGTCATCCCGGCAGACTGACTGCATCTCATCAATCTGGGAGAGAATGCTCTTGGCGTAGCGAAGGAAGGCCTTCCCCTTCCCCGTCGGCACCACGCCACGGGAGGTGCGCTTGAAAATGACGATGCCCAGGGTATCCTCCAGCTCCTTGATGGATTTACTCAGGTTAGGCTGGCCCATGAAAAGATTTTCGGCCGCCTGGGTAATGGAGCCGGTCTTTTCCACCTCGAGGGCATAGCGGAAATGTTGTGTGTTCATCTGCAGCTTCCTTTCATGACGGAATCAGTTTTAGGAGGGAAAAGAGCTTCTGTCGATCCTGCCCCTCGGTATCCAGGAGAGGATTGTATTCCACAAGGTCAAACGAGCAGACCTTGCCGGTGGCAAAACAGGCGGAAAGGGCCGTCTCGGCATCCGCAAGGGACAGACCGTCAGGCATCCGATAGCCGGTGGATGGGAAGACCTCCCGATCCAGCACGTCCACGTCAAAGGAGACGTGGATCTCCGGAGCCGAGATGGCTGCCAAGACCTCGTTGATAACGGCTCCCATGCCCCGCGACTTAACGTCCTCGGCGGTATAGAGGGTAACGCCCTGGGATCTCATAATGGGATACTCCCCCTCGTCGATGCTTCTGGCACCGATGATGAAGGTGTTTCTTCCCTTCAGGTTGACCTGGCTTCCTACCGTCAGCCGATCGTCGCAGAGCCCCATGGCGGCGGCCAGGGGCATCCCGTGGATAAAGCCGGTCAGCGTGGATTTGTCGGTATTGATGTCGGTGTGGCCGTCAATGTAGATGACCGCAAGGTCGTCGGTGCCGACGACTGCCGACGCTCCCGCGATGGAGCCGATCGCCACCGAATGGTCACCGCCGATGACCACGGGAAGACGCCCCTCCCCCACGGCTGCCTCCACACGGACAGCAAGCTCACGGCAGACCGCCATGACCTCACCAACGTCCTTCATGGTAGGACAGTCCTCCGCGTCAACAGGCGCAGGGGGCCGCATGGGAGAGAGGACGGCGTCGTCAAAGCAGGACGCAAGTCCTGCCTCCGTCAACGCGCGATAGGCGTATTGTGAGCCGTCGGTAGGGGAGCCCTTGCAAATCGGGGCTTCGATGAGGGTTACCTTCATATTCCGGTCCCGCTTACTGCAGGGTCTCCTTATTGAAATAATAGCGTTTGTAGCTCTTAAAATAGCCGAGGTAATAGCGCATCACCCGCAGCCTTCGCTTCAGGCTCTTTTCCTCGGGGGAAAAGAGGGTACGCTCCATACGTCCCGTCTTCCAAAGGGCGGAAATCTCTCCCTTCAAGGAAGGAGAGGATACGTACTTCATCAGCACGCCCTTGGGTACCGCTGTCCAAAGCGCCACAGCGTCGTTGCGAATCACGCCCTCCGTCGTCTTTCCGTAGACGGTAGAATCGGTCATCAGCTTCATCATATTGTGGCCGGCGGCGCGTACGAAGAAGCTGCTCCGACCGGGACGACCGTTGATCTCAAAGAGAAGATACCGCCCCGTGCGGCTGTCGTATTTCATATCGAAGTTGGCAAAGCCCACGTAGCCGATGGCATTGAGGAAGTCTGCGATTTTTTGATAGAGCGCCTCGTCG
>SVSM01000016.1 GCA_015064295.1 Oscillospiraceae bacterium
CTTTCCCTTTTAGGCAGAAGGGGTATGGGGGTACCAAGGGGGAGGGGCATTGTTTTCTTCGGCGAAAGCTCTGCTTTCGTCGAAAAAACAGCCCCTTATCCCCCTTGGCGGTTTCTTTGGTTCCTTTCTTGGGCGCCCAAGAAAGGAACGAAAAAACATTCTTCTCATTCTATCTTCCTAACAAACGATCAGAAGAAACAAACACATTAAGAAGAAACAAACCCCAAAAAGTTAACAATGCTTACTTTCTAATAACATCCACACCAAGATACTTCTTCAACACATCCGGCACGTTCACCGAGCCGTCGGCGTTCTGATTCTGCTCCACCAGAGCAGGAAGAATACGGCTGGTGGCAAGGCCGGAGCCGTTCAGGGTGTGAAGGAATTCAATCCTTCCATCCGCGCGCTTTACACGCATCTGACCGCGGCGGGCCTGATAGTCCCGCGCGTTGGAGACCGAGGAGACCTCCTTGTAGCCGTTCATGGAGGGGATCTGGATCTCAATATCGTAGGTTCTGGCCATAGAAGCCGAGCAATCCTCGGCGGCCAGCTTCACAGTGCGGAAGTGGAAGCCAAGGCCGCTGACCAGCGCCTCGGCGTGAGCGACCAGCTCGTCGAAGGCCTCGTCGCTCTTCTCGGGGAGGGTGTACTGCACCATTTCCACCTTGTTGAACTGATGGCCTCTGACCATGCCGCGCTCATCGGAGCGATAGCTGCCGGCCTCACGGCGGAAGCAGGGGGTGTAGCTGATATACTTTTTCGGCAGATCGGCCTCGGTTAAGATCTCGTTTCTGTGAAGGGAAACGAGGGCCGCCTCGGCGGTGGGGAGCATATAGTGGACCCGATCGTCGGTGGGATTGGCGATCTTGTAGACCTCGTCGGCAAACTTGGGGAACTGACCGGCGGTGAAGCCGCACTCATACTCCAGCATATGGGGAACCAGCATGAACTCGTAGCCGTTGCCCACGTGGGTGTCGATAAAGTAGTTGAGCAGCGCCCATTCCAGGCGTGCGCCGATGCCGGAATAGATCCAGAAGCCGCTTCCGGCCAGCTTGGTGCCCCGCTTGTAGTCGATCAGACCGAGATCGGTGCAGAGATCCACGTGGTTCTTGGGCTCAAAATCGAAGACGTGGGGCTCGCCGAAGTAGCGAAGGGGCTCGTTGTTCTCCTTGCCGCCGGGCTTCAGATCCCGGTCGGGCAGGTTGGGGAGGGCGAACATCAGGTCGTTAAACTGCCCCTCGACATCCTTGAGGAGCTCGTCGTTTTGCTTGGTCTTGGCGCCCAGCTCCTTCATCTGTGCGAAGATGGGAGCCACGTCCTTGCCTTCCTTTTTATATTGGGGGATCAGCTTGTTGGTCTTGTTCTGCTCGGCCTTCAGCTGCTCGTTCTCGGCAATGATGGCGCGGCGCTTGGTGTCAAGCTCCAGAATGGAGGCGATCTCCTCCTTCGCGTCGCGGCCCTTTTGGGCAAGGCGGTCGATGACCTCTTGGGGATTCTCTCGAATATATTTGATGTCCAGCATGATATGTTACTTCCTTTCGGGGATCATTCGTCAAAAATATTGTCGCCGCAGAGACGAGTTACCAGCTCGTCCAGGTCGGCGTCGTTCTCAAAATGGATGGTGAGCTTCTTTTGGGTGCCGGTTTTCTTAATTTCCACCCGCCGTCCGAGGCGGGAGGTCATCTTTTTGGCCAAAACGGCGGTGTAATCCACCGTGGGAAGCTCTTCGTCCTCTCCCTCGGTGACCGCTGCGATCTTGGCGTCCAGACGGTTGAGCTTTCTGACCAGGGCCTCGGTCTCGCGAACCGACAGATTCTTTCCCACCGCAGCCGAGGCGGCGCCGGCCATCCGTGCCGGATTTTTCAGTCCCAGCAAGGCCCTGGCGTGGCCTGCCGACAGGCGGCCGTCCCGCACCAAGGTGCAGATCTCCTCGGGAAGCTCCAACAGGCGCAGGGTGTTGGCCACCGCACTGCGGCTCTTGCCGATCTGCTTGGAGAGCTCCTCCTGCGTCATCCCATAGTCCTTCAAAAGCGACTTGTAAGCCGCCGCTTCTTCCATGGGATTCAGGTTTTCTCTCTGAATATTCTCGATCAGGGCGATCTGGGCGGCTTTTTTGTCGTCCATCTCCATGATAATGACCGGAACCTCTGATAGGCCCGCCATCTTGGAGGCACGCCATCTCCGTTCCCCCGCTACGATCTGATAGTAGCCGTCGGCTCCCGCAGAGCGTACGATAATGGGCTGGATCAGCCCGTGGGCGGCGATGGAATCGGCCAGCTGTGCCAGCGCCTCCGGCTCAAATTCCCGACGGGGCTGGTCGGGGTTCGGCTCAATGTCCGAAAGGCGAAGCATGATCACTCCGCCGCTTTCGTCGATACTGTTGTCTAAGAAGATTGCGTCAAGCCCTCGTCCGAGGCCCGTGTTCTTTGGTTTTGCCATACGATCCACCTAATATTAGATTTGGGAAGCGCAAGGGGCGTTGCCCCTTGAACCCTACAAGAAAAACTTCTTGCAAGAAGTTTTTCTTGACTTTTCAAGAACCTTTGATGGCCGAAAACGCCGTTTTCGGCAAAAATTGAGGGAATAATGACCTTTATACAGCGAAAAACGTAGTTTTTCGTCATGCAAAAGCTTTTGGGGCCCGAGGAGGCTTGTCCTCCTCGCGTCTTGGGCGTTGCCCAAGACTACGCGTGTGGGCTTTTTTCAAAAAGTCCCCGTGCCGTGGTTTGGTGTAGCGCCGGGTCAAATCCTCTCCAAAATCTCGTCTGCCACAGCCAGGTAGGCCTCGGCGCCCTTACAGTGCTTATCATAATAGATGATGGGCATACCGTAGCTGGGAGCCTCACTGAGTCGGACGTTGCGGAGAATGGTGCTCTTAAAGAGCTTACCGGCGTAATACTTCTTCAGCTCGTCCATAACCTGCATGGAGAGATTCAAGCGGCCGTTATACATGGTGATGAGGATGCCGAGCAGCTCCAGCTTGGGGTTATAGAGGCGTTTACAGGTTTTGATGGAGAGCATGAGCTGGGACAGACCCTCAAGAGAATAGAACTCACACTGCATCGGCACGATGACGCCGTCGGAGGCGGTCAGGGCGTTGATGGTGAGAATGCCGAGAGACGGCGGACAATCGATGAAAATATAATCATAATTGTCCTTGATCAGCGTCAGGGCATTCTTCAGGCGGTGGTATCGATCCTCGATCTCGGGCTTGGTCAGGTCAAATTCCGCTCCGGCAAGCGAGATATTGGAGGGCATAATGGAGAGGTTCTTATACTCGGTCTCCACGATACAGGATTCGGCGCTGCAACGGCCGATCAGGACGTCGTAGGTCGAAAGCTTCATGTTCTTTTTATTGATACCGACACCCGAGGAGGTATTACCCTGGGGGTCAAGGTCAACGAGAAGCACCCGCTTCCCCTTGAAGCCAATGGCTGCGGCCACGTTGACAGCCGAGGTGGTCTTGCCGACGCCGCCCTTCTGATTGGCAAATACGATGGTTTTTCCCACGTTTATCTCCCATATTTGATGGAATTTCAGTGACTCAATTATAGCATTTTCCGTCAAGAAAGTCAATAGTTATTCGCAAACTGGGGACATTTTGGGGAAAAAGAGGGGAGAAACGTTTCACGTGAAACAACGGGAGGGACGGAACAAAAATGTTTCACGTGAAACATGACTGCCGGCAGAGAGCGCAGGCACGTTGTTTCACGTGAAACGTTTTGCTCAAAAGGAGGGTTCGATGAGGGGCAGGGTGGTTTGACAAGGCAAAAACGGCTCGGGACGTTTTCGGATTCGGATCACAACTTCCACGCAATCGTCGTTTTCCCGCTTTTCCCGCGACACGGCTACGCCGGTCTTTTCGATGACGTCGATGGCGCGGTCCAGGGTGTTGAAGACGATGCGGAGATCCTTTAAGGCGCCGCGGGAGCGTTTGATCTCCCGATCGGGGGGATCAGGCGGGCAGAGGAGCTGATCCACCATGGCCTCGATTTGGGTGACGTTGAGGGATTTTTTGGCGGCCTCCCGCAGGATCGACAGGCGCTGCTCGGGATCGGTCAGCTTCAAGAGGGCCCGGGCGTGGCGTTCTCCCATGCCGTTTTCGGTAATGAGACGACGTTCTGCCTGGGTGAGGCGCAGGAGACGGAGCTTGTTGGCTACCGCCGACTGACTGAGTCCCAGGATGCCGGCCGCTTCCTCTTGGGTCAGGTGGTGACGCTCGATCAGAACGGCGATGGCCTGGGCCTGCTCAAAGACGCCCAGGTCCTCCCGCTGGAGATTTTCGATGAGGGCCAGCTCCGCCGATTCCTTCTCATCGGCCTCCCACAGAATACAGGGCACCTCCCGCAGACCCGCCAGCTTGGCGGCGCGAAGGCGCCGCTCGCCGGCGATCAGCTCAAAGAGATAGACCTCGTTGCGGCCAAAGGAGCCGTCGTCCCGAGGGATCTCCTCCATGCGGCGGACGGTAAGGGGCTGGAGGATCCCATGGCGGAGAATGCTTTCGGCCAGCTTGAAGATGCTGTCGTCGTCGAAGGATTTTCGCGGCTGGGCGGGGTTGGGGAGGATATGGCTGACGGGGATCTGATGGATCTTGGCGAAGGCGTCGTCCTCGCGGCGGCAAATGACTTTTTGGATGGCTTGGCGGATGCGTTCGGGTCCCATAGGTTGTCCTTCTTTTCTTTTTGGATATTTCCCGCCCTTTTTTGCGGGCTTAACCCTATTTTATCGAAAAAGAAGGGACGTTTCCACAGAATCCCGCCGTCGGGGGGAGGGTTTTTCTGTCGGAAGGGAGCGAAACGCCATATAAATGGCAAAAAATGGAAATTACGTGGCGGGTTTTGCGACGGATTGTTGGGAGGGACGGCAGACGAAAGAAGCCCTCCGTCGGAGGACGGAGGGCTTTTACGATGAGAGCTGCGGTGACGGTCAGTCGTCAATCTCCTTTTCATGAGTGAGAACCTTGCCGGAGTAGGCGTCAATCTCGTATTCGTACTCGGTATTGCCCGCGCGGAAGCTGACCTCGTAGACGGTACGGCCGTCCTCCTCGTCCAGCTCGGTACGCTCGAAGCGGGCGTCGGCCCGCTTGACGCCGGCGTACTTGAGAGCGGCGTTTTCGGCCTCGGTGGCTGTCAGCCTTTCGGGTTGGGGCTCATTGGGATTGGGGACGGCGGAATCGGTGTCGGCGGGAGGGGTCTGGACGGGGAGGTCATCCTCTACGTCCTTCTCGTGAGAGAGAACCCGGCCGGAGGCGGCGTGGATCTCGTATTCGTACTCGATACGGCCGACGATGAAGTCCACCTCGTAGACGGCCACGCCGTCCTCGTAATCGAGGGAGACCTTTAGCACCCTGGTGTCGGAGGCCTTAACGCCTGCATGGGCAAGAGCCGCGGCCTTGGCCTCGTCGGCGGTGATCTTTTTTCCGGAATCGGCGGCGGGGCGGCGGTCGGTATCGGTGTCTTCCTTCTCGACGGCGCCGGTCATGGCGTTGACCTCGTACTCATATTCGATGCCCTTAGCGCGGAATTCGATCTCATAGTAGAGTCGGCCGTCCTCCTCGTCCAGCTCGCAGCGGATGAAGGCGGCGTCCTCCGCCTTGACATCGGCGGCGGCCAGGGCCTTTTCCTTGGCCTCGGCAGGGGTTACGGTAGCCTTGGCGGCCTCGTTTCCGTCCTCGATGTTGTCGGCGATGTTTTCAAAGAGACTGTCGTCGGCGTCGTAATCGAGTATGTGGCGGACGTCCAGCCCGCGCTCACGGATGAGGGCGGTCAGCTCCTTCAAGCTCATGGCGGCCAGAGCCTTGGGGTCCAGGGTGTCGTCCAGTGCCGCCAGGTTAAGGACGAAGACGGCCTTACCCAGGGAGACGCCCTGTTCCTTGGCAAAGGCAGAGGCCGAGTCGTCGGAGGTCACGGTCTGATTTAAGATCGCGGCCTCAGAGCCGCTGGCCTTCAGGGCGGCGTCGATGTCCGACACCACCACCGAGCGGAGGATCTGGGCCTTGGCGGCGTCCTCGTGGCGGACGGTGACCAGGATCTCGCGGGCGTCGTCGGTCAGATAGCCCTGCTTGACCAGAGCGCCGATGACGGCGTTGACGGCCACGTTCAGGTCGGTGCCCTTCAGGTCCATGCCGTCAAGGATGGCCTCGGCGTCGCCGTTGACGGCCTCCACCTTGACCACGCGGTCGTTACGGTTGGCGGAGATCTCAATGGAGGGATTGACGTCGATGTCGACGGTAGAGGCGACGGCCAAATTGTTTTGATAATAGCGTCCGCCCACAAGGCCTACGGCCAGAAGCAGGCAGGCGGCTACCAGAATGCCGGACAGGCGGGGGAGGATTTTCGATTTGTGATTGGTTTGGTTTGTCATAAGAACCGTCCTTTCTTGATCTTGGACGATGCCCTGCTCGATTCGGTCAAGCATATCCTCGGGGATCAGCCGGGAGACGGCAGAGGAAAGCTGCTCTTCGATCTTTTTATCTCTTGGATCCGTCATGACTGATGCTCCTTTTCAAAATACTGCTTCAGCTTTTTGGTGGTACGGTGATACTTGGACAGAACGGTGTTCAGCGGCAGGCCGAGAAGGGAAGCGATCTCTCTTGAGGTCAGGCCGGACAGGGCGCGGAGGAACAGGATCTTTCGTTCCTCCTCCGACAGCTGCGTCAGGGCCGTCTCAAGAAGCAGTCGGTCTTCCAGGTTCTCGATTCTCCCGAAGGCCTCGTCGCCGTGGAGCGCATCCTCAAAGGAGAGATGGTCGCTTGCCTTCCGCAGCTTCATGCGGGCGGCGTTCTTGGCCACCGTGTAGAGCCACGCCATGGGCTTTCCCTTGGGGCGGTAGCTTTGGGCGGAGCGGCAGACGGCGAGGAAGGTGTCCTGCAGGGCATCCTCGGTATCGTGTGGATTTCGAGTGATGGAAAGGATAAAGCCGTAAAGACCTTTGTGGGTTTTCTCGTAAAGGCGGGCCACCGCGTCGGGCTTGCCGGCGGCGATGTCCAGAATATCGGCGTCGGTCACGGTCGACGGCGTGTCGACACCGTAGGTCTGTTGCAGGAGCGTTACGATCATCATGGTCTTGCTGTCCTTTCATCCGTAATAATGCAGAGGAGAGGGGATTTATTGCACCGATTTTAAGAAAATTTTCAAAAAGGCGGCAGGGTAGCCGTAAGGGCGGATTCTTTCACAATCATTATAACAAACGGAGCTTCGGTTGTCAACGCCGGGCCCTTCCTCTTGACGGCGGGCCGAAGGCGGAGTATAATAATGGTTGTCAATACGTGTTTGATCGAAAGGAGTCCGGTGATGGCTTCATCCTATGATATCGCGGGCCGCCTGCGGGCGCCGGTCCTGGTGACCGACGGGCAGGGAGCTCCTCTGTTTTACAACCGAGCCCTGCGGGGGAAGCTCTCGGCCCTCTGCCGCGCTACCCCGCGGAGCACCTCTCTGCGGGATGAGACGGGCCGCTTGACGGCCTTATCCGAAGGCGAGGGGTGCTTGGGGAGCTGTCTTGTGAGCCGTCAGAGCTACGGCTTCTTTTGTCTTCTTCGGAGGGGGAGCCGTTATCGGTTCTTCCTGGAATCGCAGGCCGTCGGACAGCTACTCCTGTCGGAGTTAGATCAGCGGGAGGCGGAAGCGTCCCTAAGCCAAACCGCCCTCCGTCTGCTGTCGGGAGAGGAGGAAACGCCCCGCACCGCCTCCCGTCGGGTCGCAGAGGAGCGGGCTCCCGCCGTCTTGGCGGTTACGGTCTGCGCGTCGCTGGCCGAAACGGCCTGCCGTTTGCTGTTTGGCATGGGTTGTCTGACCGACGAGACGGAGGAGGGTCTGGTGGCCGAGGAGGCGCACCGTTTCTTTGAAGCCTTCGGCGAGGTGCTGGAACGCCTGATGGCAGACCGTGACGAGGGCATTGCCCCCGCGGTAACCTTGGTGGAGGAGAGGGGCGAACTGGCCTTTTTGCTACCCGACGCCGTGATTGCAGCGGGACGCTGCCGCGTCCTGTCAGCCGTGCGGCACCCCGAGGCCTTTTACTTCCGTCGGGACGAGGTTGGCACCGCCTTTCTTTTGGCCGCCTCGGCGGAGATGACCGCCCGCAGAAGCGGAGACGATGGGCTTTTGGGATAAACCTGCGCCGTTTTGCCTAAATTTGCCAAAAAAGAAAAATATTCATAAGTTCCTCATAAAACCATCACAAATTTGTGATACCTTGATTAGGTAACCATCGAAATCTACCCAGGCAGGAGGGATACGCTTTGATAGAGGTAAGAAACCTCACCAAGACCTACGGTGACAACACCGTGGTCGACCACTTGAATTTCACCATCGAGCCCGGCAAGATCTACGGCTTCCTCGGCCCCAACGGCGCCGGAAAGTCCACCACCATGAACATGATCACCGGGTGCCTGGCCCCCACCGAGGGACAGGTCCTCATCGACGGCCACGACGTCCTGACCGACGCCGTTGCCGCCAAGCGGGAGATCGGCTATCTGCCCGAGATCCCGCCCCTTTACCCCGATATGACCCCCGAGGAGTATCTCCGCTTCGTGGCGGAGGCCAAGGGGCTGCGGGGGGAGGCCCTTTGGGACCAGGTCTATCGGGTGATGGAGGAGACCGACATCCTGGATATGCGGAACCGCCTGATCAAAAACCTGTCCAAGGGCTATAAGCAGCGCGTGGGCATCGCCCAGGCCATGCTGGGGGAGCCCAAGCTGATCATTCTGGACGAGCCCACCGTAGGCCTTGACCCCCGTCAGATCACCGAGATCCGGGAGCTGATCCTGCGTCTGGGACAGACCCGCACCATCGTGCTGTCCAGCCACATTCTGGCCGAGGTCTCGGCGGTCTGCGAGCAGGTCATGATCATCAACCGCGGCCGTCTCGTGGCCTCCGATACCCTGGAGAACATCCGCCGCGACAATACCCCCGAAAACCGCGTGGAGATGACGGTCCGCGCCGATGCCGATGCCGTGAAGGCCGTTCTCACGGGCATGGCGGAGGTGCTGTCCTTCACGTCTGCGGAAAGCGTCGACGAGCCGGGGCTCCGTGACGTCAGCATCGACGTCCTTGAGGGCGCCGACATTCGGGAAGCCCTTTTCTTTGCCTTCGCCGAGAAGGGCTACGCCGTCCGCCGCCTGGCCAAGGCCGAGCTGTCTCTTGAGGAGATCTTCCTACAACTGACCGATTCGGGCTACCGAGAGGACGACGGAAGCACCTACGCATCCTACGGCCGTGACGACGAGGACGAGTACGAGTACGAGGAAGACGACGAGGATGCGGACGAGGAAGACGAAGCCTACGTACCCCTCTTCGGCGGCAGCCGCGAGGAGGACGATGACGAGGAGGACGAGGAATGATCGCCGTATATAAAAAGGAACTGAACGCCTATTTCTCCAACATGACGGGCTACATTGCCATCGGCATGATCTTGGCCATGACGGGTGTTTTCGTGAAGATCCTGTCCCTTGACGGACATTACCCCAACATGGCCGCCGCCCTGCCTACCGCGGCCATTATTCTGCTGCTGGCGGTGCCGATCGTCACCATGCGCTCCTTTGCCGAGGAAAGACGGCAGAGGACCGACCTTCTGCTTTACACCCTGCCCATCTCCACGACGCAGATCGTGATGGGCAAGTATCTTGCCATGATGACGGTCTTTGCCGTGCCGGTGGGAGTCATGGGTCTCTATCCCCTGATCCTGTCGCTTTACGGCACCGTAAATTTTGCGGCCTCCTATGCGTCGCTTCTCCTCTTTCTGTTTATGATCGCCGCCATGACGGCCGTTTGTATGTTCACCTCGTCCCTGACCGAATCCCAGGTCATCGCCGCGGTGCTTGGCTCCGGCGTGCTGATCCTCTGCTATTTTGCCCAGCTTTTGGCAGGCGCTCTGCCTACCACGGCCATCGCCTCCCTCCTGGCCTTTACGGCACTGATCGCGCTGATGGCGCTGGCGGTGTACTATTTCGTAAAGAGCTTCTGGGTCGCCTTCTGTGCCGGCGTGGTGCTGGAGGCGGGAGTCGTGCTGTCCTATCTGTTCCGGGAATCCCTGTTCGCCGGTCTGTTCCAGAAGGCGGTGAGCGTGGTGGCCCTGTTCGATATTTTCAACGCTGCTGTCAACAGTCAGCTCTTTGACCTGACGGCGGTGGTCTATTATCTGTCGATTGCCGTGTTCTTTACCTTCTTGACCGTCCAGACGGTGGAGAAGAGACGGTACGCTTAATGGGAGGGAAAGACGATGAAACAACCGAAAACGAAGAATCTCTCCGCCCTCCGTTACGGCGGGTACAGCGTCATCGCGGCAGCCGTAGTGCTGGTCGTTGTGATCCTGTTGAACCTGGGCGTCAATCTGCTCCCCTCCTCCCTGACCAAGTTCTCCACCGACGGACAGGGGATCTACGACATCTCCGATACCAGCCGTTCCATCGTGGGGAAGGTAACGGACAAGATCACCATCTACGTCGTTGGCTACGAGGACGCACTGGACCCCATTATCCTGGAATATACCGACCGCTACGCCGACCTGAACGGCAAGGTCTCGGTCAAGACGGTGGATCCCACCCTGCAGCCCGGCTTCGTCGGCACCTACACCGACGACGCCCTGGACGCTAACTACACCAACCTCATCGTGGTGAACGAGACCAACAAGCGCTCCCGCGTCATTCACAACGGCGACATCTACTATCAGCAGTATACCGAGCAGGATCTGTACTATTACTATATGTACTACGGGACTTACCCCGACAACCCCACCTATTTCAATCTGGAGGATCAGCTGACGTCGGCGGTTCACTACGTAACCCTGGAGACGCTGCCTACCCTCTACTACACCACCGGTCACGAGGAGCTGAAGCCCGACGAGGGCCTGCTGTACTATGCGGATGCCTCCAATATCGTGATGAAGGAGCTTGCCCTTTCCTCGGCGGATCGCGTGCCGGCGGATGCCAGCGCGCTGTTGATCTATTCCCCTAAGAAGGACTTTACCGAAGCTGAGATCCGGCTGCTTCAGGACTATGCCGAAAAGGGCGGAACCGTGCTGCTGTCCTCGGCCTACGACGTCGATCAGGAGGACCGTGTTCTGGACAATCTCTACGGCTTTGCCGAGACCTACGGTCTTGCCTATCAGGACGCGCTGATCTGCGAGGGCAACGCCGGCTATCATCCCACCAACTACCCCCAGCAGATCTTCCCTCAGCTTTTCACCGAATACACCTCGCTGATCTCCTCGGGCAAGGTCGTTTTGGTCGATTGCCATGCCATTACGGTGAATGCTCCCGACGGGGTGACCGTCAAGGAGCTGATGACCACCTCGGACAAGGGCTACGCCAAGGCGAAGCTTGGCGAGGACAACAAGTATACAAAGGAAGAGGGAGACGTGGAGGGAACATACGTCCTGGGCGCATTGGCAGAAAAGAAGGAGGGCAGCCTCACCTCCCGTCTGTACTGGTTCGCGTCGAATACGGTTTTGGACGTTGTGAATACCATACAGTATTTTGCCAACCCGGAGCTGTCTCTCCATTTGCTGTCAGAGGTTTGCGAGATGGAGGACGCCGTCTCCATCCCCTTCAAGGCCCTTCAGGTGAAGGCGCTGTCGGTCAGCGAGGGATCTGCCAATCTGTGGGGCGGTATCCTCATCGGTATCGTGCCGCTGGCCACGCTGGCCATCGGCTTCGTGACCTGGTATCGCCGCGTGAAGCGGTAAGAGGAGCGCTCCGATGAAACGAAGCACAGGTCTTATCGTTCTTCTCGTGATCCTGGCGCTGGCGGTGGCCTTTTACGCCGTTGCCGCCGTGATCGCCAAGAGGGAGGAGGCAAACAGTCAGGAGCCCGAGGAGACGCTGATCCCCATCGTGGATAAGAAGCCGGAGGAGGTCGTCTCCCTCACCTTCGAGAGCAAGGAGCTCTCGGTGGGGCTGACGCTGAACGAGAAGGGGAAATATCAGCTGACGACCGACGAGCATTTCCCGGTGGATCAGATCATCGCTTCCTATATGATCGAGGGGGCGGCGCTGATCGAATGTACCCGTAAGCTGGAGGGAGCCGATTCTGACCCCGCCACCTACGGTCTTGCCCAGCCCTCCGCCGTCATGACGGCCGTATATTCCGACGGCAGCGCCGTGACGCTGAAGCTGGGGGATTACAACAAGCACGCCGATGCCTACTACTGTGACGTAGGCGACGGCGCCATCTATCTCATCGACGCCGATTATATGGGGGCCTTCGACTATACCGTGAAGGACCTCCTTCAGGACGATCGCATCACCGAGCCCAAGAAGGGCCTCTCGGCCATCACCACGTTTGCGCTGGCCTTCCGGGACGGCAGCGGCTATACCTATGGTGCCGTCACCGAGGACGATGAGGACGGTGAGGGGAAGATATACTGGAACAAGCTCATCGACGGTACCCCCGTCGAGGGGGATTTTACCGAGGAGGTGGAGACGCTCTATAAGGAGCTGTTCGATGCCGACCTTGACGAATGGGCCGACTATAACGTCACGGGAGCCGAGCGCCTCGGCGCCTTCGGCCTTGCCGAGCCGGCCGTGACGGTCACGGTACGCTACCGGGAGGAGGTCACCGTCACGGGTGACGACGGCTCGTCGGTCACCAAAGAGGTGGAAAAGGTGGTCGGCTTCCTGATCGGCGACGTTGTCCCCGCCGAGGAGGATGGGCCTGCCGATTCCGATACCCCCGAAACCGACGCCACGCCCGACGCCTCTGACAAAGAGCCCGAGGAGGAGAAGGCGACGCTCCGTTACTTCATGCCGGAGGGCGGCAAGATCGTCTATCTTCTGGACGAGGCCGACCTGGCGACGGCGCTGGGACTCGATACCGAGCCGACGGCATAAGATGCGGATCCATGATAGAAAACAACCCCTCCGTTTTTACGGAGGGGTTATTTTATCAAGTGACCGGCGGCGTTTGGCAAAGAACGACCTGACAGGGCTTTCCCATCTGCTTGGCGTACCGTATGACCGATTGCGTGCCCTTGGAGCGGCCGTCCCAAAAAACGATGACCTTCTCGGCATAATCCACGATGCTTCGGTTGCGAAGGATGGGAGCCGCGCGGCCGTACCGTGCATATTGCGGCAAAAATTCGGTCAGTAACAGGCCGTTACGTTTGGCATAGCGTGCGGCACAGGCGTCCACGCCTCTTGCACCGCCCGAAACGATTTCGTCGGATGCCGACACGTACGGCCAAAGGTCCACGCTCGCAATGCTTCTTGAGCCGATAATTGCAATTCTCATAATCTACCCCCCAACAAAGTATACTTATTTTAAGTATACTTATCACATTATAGCATAAAATCATCTTAAAATATACTTATATTAAGATATTTTGGGGATATTTTATGAGAAACAAAAAGAACAAGCACCTCGGCATCGAAATCGATCCGGAGCTGCACTACAAGCTGCATTACATTTCTGAGTATTACGGACGCTCGGCCAACGGCCAGATCCTGTTTTTGCTTCGACAGGCCATCCGAAAATTCGAAAAGGCCGAGGGAGAGATCGAGCTTCCCGCCGAGCTCAAGGCCGAATAACACAACCCCCTGCCGTCGCAATCTTGCGACGGCAGGGGGTGTTTTCGTTTGTCTGTCGGGTCAGTCCGTCTCCGCATCGGCAAACAGCCGATCCCAATCAAACAGCTCTCCGGGATCGTTTTTCGACGGCCGATAGTCCTCGTGCCCGATGATATGGCTTCGGTCAAAGGGGATCTCGTAGCGGGAGCAAACGTCGGAGAGCAGGGCAGCCAGCGCCTGATACTGGGCCTCGGTGTAGCCGATCAGCGACGGATCCAGGGCATCGTATTCCTCGGGCGTCAGATACTTGGCCATGTCCTCGCGGGAGCCGATGGCCAAGATCTCAATGCCGATGGCGTAGTGATTCATGTTGTTGGTCAGGCGATCGTCGCCGCCAAAGCTTCCCTTGCCGGCGTGCCAGGCCACGCGGTCCTCGGGGATATAGCAGTAAACGGTGCCTTCGCGGTCGATCAGGTAGTGGGTGCTGACGCCGTTGGTCAAGAAGATCTGCCGAACGGCCTCCACGCTATAAGGATCCTCCCGGGAGGCTACCACGTCGCTGGAAAAGTGCAGCATGACGTATTCGGGGCTGACCTCCCGCGGCCAGGAATAGGAGTCGAGGGGCATCAGGAGATCGGGGATCACGACGAGCTCAAAGGCGCTCTCCTCGGTGTCGGCGGGGGCGGATTCGGAGGTTGCGGAGGAAGACCCCTCGGAGCTTTCCCCGTCGCTTCGGCAGCCCGAGGCGGCAAGACACAAAAGCATTACGAAAAGCAGAGATAAAAGCCGTACGCGCATGATGGATTCTCCTGTTCCGGCGGCAGATTGAGGGTAGCCGCCGTCCCTCTTATTATGACATAAGACGGGGCGAAAGTCAAGGGCGGGCCTTCCGAAGAGGACGCCGTCCTCGAAAAATCAAAAAAATCAAAAATTCCTGTTGAACTTCGGCGAGAATTATGATATAATGATGGTAATCTTATCAAGAGTGGCGGAGGGACCGGCCCTGTGAAGCCCGGCAACCGGCAGAGGAGCGCAAGAAACGTAAGCGAGTCTGTCCGGTGCCAAATCCGAGCAGATGAGAGGATTATGCCAAAATCTGCCCTCGGTAAACAAGCCGGGGGCATTTTTCCGTTCTCCACCGTGAAATGAAAGGAACCCATTATCATGAGAAAGTTTTTCACCTCCGAATCGGTCACCGAGGGACATCCCGACAAGATTTGCGACAAGATCTCCGATTCGATCCTGGACGCCCTGCTTCGTAAGGATCCCGCCTCCCGCGTGGCCTGCGAGACTACCGCAACCACCGGCGTGATCTATATCATGGGCGAGATCACCACCGAGGCCTACGTGGACTTCCAGTCCATCGTCCGGGAGACGGTCCGCGAGATCGGCTACGACCGCGCCAAGTACGGCTTTGACTGCGATACCTGCGCTGTTATTAACTCGGTGCATGAGCAGTCTCCCGATATCGCCCTCGGCGTGGACAAGTCCTTCGAGGCCAAGGCAGGAGAGGGCGACGGCTACGATACCGGCGCCGGCGACCAGGGCATGATGTTCGGCTACGCCTGCGACGAGACCCCCGAGCTGATGCCCCTTCCCATTTCGCTGGCTCATGCCCTGGCCAAGAAGCTTACCGCCGTAAGAAAGAACGGCACGCTGCCCTATCTCCGCCCCGACGGCAAGACCCAGGTGACGGTGGAGTATGAGGACGACCGCCCGATTCGTGTGGATACCGTGGTCATCTCCTCCCAGCACGATCCCGAGGTGACGCTGGACACCATCCGCGCCGACGTTATCCGTGAGGTCATCCATACCACCGTTCCCGCCCATCTGCTGGATGAGAACACCAAGATCTACGTAAATCCCACCGGACGCTTCGTAGTAGGCGGCCCCAACGGCGACTCCGGCCTGACGGGACGGAAGATCATCGTCGATACCTACGGCGGCTATTCCCGCCACGGCGGCGGCGCCTTCTCGGGTAAGGACCCCACCAAGGTGGACCGCACCGCCGCTTACGCCGCCCGTTACCTTGCCAAAAACGTGGTAGCCGCCGGCCTTGCCTCCCGTTGTGAGGTGCAGATCGCCTATGCCATCGGCGTGGCTAAGCCCGTTTCGGTGCTGGTGGAGACCTTCGGTACCGCCAAGGTGGACGAAAGCCGCCTCTCCGAGGCCCTGACCCGCCTGGTGGACCTCCGTCCCGCCGCCCTCATCGAGCGCTTCGGTCTCCGCAAGCCCATCTACGCCCCCCTCGCCGCCTACGGCCATATGGGACGTGAGGACCTGGGCGTGGCTTGGGAGAAGCGCGATCTGGTGGAGGAGCTAAAGAAGCTGCTGTGAAGCGGGGGCTTTGCCCCCGCACCCCCACCAAGAACCTTTTTGAAAAAAGGTTCTTGGAACTCCAAAAACTTTGAATGGCGGAAAACTCCGTTTTCCGCAAGGGAAAACAACGACCTCTCCGCCATTTTACCAACGGCGCCGAAAATCTGTCACCTTAACAGGATAAACAAGCCCCCCAACAAACCGCCGAGCCACGGAGGCGTTCACTGCTTTTGGCGTTTTGGCTAACGCCGTTGAACCGCTTCCCTTATTTCTCCCCGCAAACCCCCTTGTCAAACCGCCGAGCCGCGGAGGCGTTGACTGCTTTTGGTGTTTTGGCTAACGCCGCTGAACCGCTTCCCTTACTTCTCCCCGCGAACCCCCTTGTCAAACCGCCGAGCCGCCCGTGCGCTAAACGCGCACAGGCGAGGCGTGAAGCTTCTTCTTTTTGATTCTAAAACTTTTTCTTCGAAGAAGAAGAAAAAGTTTTAGCGCGCTTTCTTTGTAACTTTCTTTGCGCGTGCAAAGAAAGTTAGAGAAAAACTCCGATTCGAAGAATTATCATCTCCACGAGCAAAGAAATGCAGAAGAACCCCAATTCAAAGAATCATCCTCTTCGCACGCAAAGAACGAAAAAACAACTCTTTCTTGTTCTATCTTTCCCTAACGATCAATAGAAAACGCCCCTCCATCACCAATCCAAAAAAGGAAACACAAAATGAATGCAAACCTCCCCGGGAAGGAGGACCTTCTCGAGCTGACCGGCAGTATCGAAAACATCATATACAAAAACGACGATAACGGCTACACCGTCTGCGAGCTGGCGGCCTCCGACGAGGACTACGTCACCCTGGTGGGGATCATGCCCTTTTTGGCGGAGGGGGAGACCATCCGAGCCCTGGGCCGCTGGGAGCTTCACGCCTCCTTCGGGCGGCAGTTCAAGGTGGAGTATTTCGAGAAGCAGCTGCCCTCCGACGAGGGGGCCATGCTGAAATACCTCTCCTCCGGCGCTATCAAGGGCATCGGGCCGGTGCTGGCCCGACGGATCATCGACAAATTCGGAGAGGACACCTTCGAGGTCATGGAACACAACCCCGAATGGCTGGCCGACGTGGACGGTATCACCAAGCGCAAGGCGCAGAAGATCGCCGAGCGCTTCCGGGAGGCCTTCGGCGTCCGCTCGGTCATGATGTTCTGCCGCGACTTTTTCGGCCCCGCCACGGCGGTGAAGGTCTATAAAAAATGGGGCGGCGGCGCCGTGGACGTTATCAAGGCCAACCCCTACGCCCTCTGCGAATCCATCCACGGCATCGGCTTCGAGACGGCCGACCGCATCGCCGCATCGCTGGGCACCGAAAAAAACGCCCCCGACCGTTTGCGGGCGGGGATCCTCTGGTTTTTGCGCTACAACGGCACCCAGAACGGGCATACCTTCGTGCCGGTGGATAAGCTGATCCCGGCGGCGGCCCGGTTTTTGAGCGCCTCGGAGGAAGATATTGCCTCGGTGGCGAATACCCTGTTGAACGGGGGACAGCTGGTCTCGGTCAAATTCGGCGGTCGGGAGGTCTACTACCTGACGGAATATTTTGAAGCCGAGCGCTACGCGGCGGCCAAGCTGGACCAGCTGGACCGTCTCTGCGAGCGGATCTCGGTGCGGGACGCCGACCGCTTTATTCAGCAGATCGAGGCAGAGCTGGACATCACCTACGCGGTCCTGCAAAAGAAGGCCATCGTCGATGCCCTGGGCAGCGGCGTCATGGTACTGACCGGCGGCCCGGGAACCGGAAAGACCACCGTCATCCGTGCCGTCATCACCGTGTTTCAGCGCATGGGGCTGGGGATTGCTTTGGCAGCTCCTACGGGACGGGCGGCCAAGCGGATGTCGGAGGCCACCTCCATGGAGGCCAAGACCATCCACCGCCTGCTGGAAATGGAGTATTCCGGCGAAAGCGAGCCCACCTTCCGCCGTGACGAGCACGATATGTTGGAGGAGGACGTCATCATCATCGACGAGGCGTCGATGGTGGACACCCTGCTCTTTGCCGCTCTCTTGAAGGCCGTCAAGCCGGGAGCGCGGCTGATCCTCATCGGAGACGCCGACCAGCTTCCCTCGGTGGGGGCAGGCTTCGTGCTGAACGATATTCTGGAGAGCGAGCGCTTCTCCTCGGTGAAGCTCACCGAGATCTTCCGCCAGGCGGAAAGCAGTCTCATCGTCCGCAACGCCCACGCCGTCAACCGCGGCGAGATGCCGGAGCTGACGGCGAAGGATAACGACTTTTTCTTCCTTGCCCGGGAGGACGAGCGGCTGACGGCCGAAACGGTGGCCGATCTTTGCGCCAACCGTCTGCCCAAGCGCTACGGTGAGGAGATCCGACGGGGCATTCAGGTGATCACCCCCTCCCACAAGGGAGCGGCGGGTACCGATTGCCTCAACGCCAAGCTGCAGGAGGCCCTGAACCCGCCCTCTCCCGACAAGCGGGAGAAAAAGCTGCGGGAGCGGATCTTCCGCGAGGGCGACAAGGTCATGCAGACCAAAAACAACTACGATATTCTCTGGGAGAAGAACGGAAGCGAGGGCGTCGGTATCTTTAACGGCGATATCGGGATCATCACCGAGATCAGCCCCACCGCCGAGACCGTGACCGTCTCCTTTGACGGGCGGCTGGCCACCTACGATTTTACCCAGCTGGACGAGCTGGAGCTGGCCTACGCCATCACCATCCACAAAAGCCAGGGGAGCGAGTATCCGGTGGTGATCCTGCCGGTCTATCCCTACTCGCCCCGTCTGCTCACCCGCAACCTGCTCTATACTGCCATCACCCGAGCCAAGGACATGGTGGTCGTGGTGGGATCGGTGGGGGCCGTCCGACAGATGGTGGAAAACAACCGACAGGTCAATCGCTATACCGGTCTGTCGTTTCTTTTGAAATCTTACTGCTAACGAAAGGAGGGCGCACGATGAGCAACCTAACAAAACGGCTCCGCGATCTCTTTTTCCCGCTGACCTGTGCGGCCTGCGGGGAACGGATCACCGATCCCGACCTGAGCTCCGCCATGTGCGGAAGCTGTTACGAAAAATACGTCGCCGAGATTCAGGCGGGCTGTGCCGTCTGCGGACGGGAGTACGTCAACTGTATTTGCCGTTCCCAGCCCTTCTTTCCCGACGATTTCGTCTTTGCATTGCCCTATGATAAGATGGGCGGAATCTGCCGTAAGCTGATTTTGTCCTGTAAAAACCGAAAAAACACCCCGGTTCTTGAGGAATTTGCCGTGAGAACCGTTTCGGCGGCCCAAAAAAGGGGCATCCTCACAGAGGAGCTTCTCCTCACCTACGTCCCCCGTGCCCCCGAAAAGGAGATCCATACCGGAGTCGACCAGGCCAAGGAGCTGGCCAAGGTCATCGCCTCGAAGACGGGACTGACGCTCCATTCCCTGCTGGGGCATCGGCTGCTGAAAAACGAGCAGAAAAGCCAGCCCTACGCCAAGCGTGCGCCGGCCGCCGAGCAGGCCTACTATCTCCTGCCCGACAGCAAGAGAACGGCTGAGGGGCGGGTGGTGCTGCTGGTGGACGACGTGGTCACCACCGGCGCTACCGTCAACGTCTGCACCTCGCTGTTGCGGGAGGCAGGCGCTGCGAAGGTCATCTGCCTTGCCGCCGCCCGCAGCATCCAAAGCCTGCGGGAGTTTATGCGGTAGGAGCAGCATTCCATTCTATCATACATTCAAGGAGTATCGCCATGGCAAGAGCATTCGGTGCCGATATCGGCTATCATGCGGTCAAACTGTACCTTCCGGAAGAAGCCGAGCCCTATGTAAGCGAGCCGGCCGTTCTGGCCTTAAACGGCGACGATACGGTAGCCGCCTGTGGCAGCGACGCCCTGCGGCTTGCCAAGCGGGTGCCGGGCACCGTGCGGATCATTCACCCCTTCTCGGGGGAGACGACGCCCGATCCCGACCATGCCGCCGCCTTTTTTGACTATCTGGTCAGGAGCCGACGGCTCCGTGGCTACGACCTCTGCTTCTCCCTTTCGGGACGGCACGACGAGGATACCGAGGCCACCTTTGTGGAGGCCGCCCAGATGGCGGGCGTCCGCGACGTGATGGCGGTGGATCCCTTGTATGCCGCGGCCAACGGCTGCGGCGTTCCTTCGGCGTCGGAATCGGCCGTGGTCAATATCGGCGCCAGCGTCACCGACATGGGGTGCTTCTGCCGAGGCAAGGCCGAGGCCACCGCGTCCTGCGGCTATGCGGGGAATCTGTTCGATCGGGCGATCCTTGCCTATGTTTTGAGAAAATACCGTCTTTCGCTTTCTCTTGAGGAGGCCGAGCGGGTGAAGTGTGCTGTCGGTACCATGACGCCGGGTGGCGGACGAACGGTGGAGGCCTTGGCCCTCCGTCCCGCTATGGGGCTGCCAAAAAAGATCGTCCTCGCCGAGGAGGAGATCTCGGGCTGCTTTGAGACCGTCTTTGACCATCTGGTCGACGAGATCATGGCGCTGGTGAGAGGGATGAAATTGGACCCCGATAAGATCATCCTGACGGGAGGAGGCGCGAAGCTGGCAGGCATGGCACCTGCCTTGGCACCGCTGCTCTGCCTGCCTGTGGTGGCCGCCAAGGAGCCGGAGCTTGCCGTGATCCGCGGGGTGGCGGGGTTGATGAAGACGTAAGTAGGGGTTTTCCCAGCGGGGCGGGGGTGTTGGTTTCTTCTTAATGCGATTGTTTCTTCTGATCGTTTGTTAGGAAGATAGAACAAGAAAGAATTCTTTTTTCGCACCTTTCTTTGCTCAAAGAAAGGTGCCCAAAGAAGGAGCCAAGGGGGAAGGGCGGTCAGTCGCGGTCAAAAGCAAGTTTTGACGCGCTCGTTCCGACGCCCTCCCCCCTTCGGGAACCCCCCACCCTTTCACCTAAAAGATGTAGCTTATCCTACCAAGGCCACACCTGCGGCACTGCGGCCAAGACACTGCTATCGGGGATTCTTACAAAAGCGTAAGAGAGTGCTGTTAATATCGTTTTGTTCAAAACTGGCCGCAGAGATCGTTTTCTGACAACAATACTGCGTCCATTCAACCTTTTTCATGGCGGGCCGCAGAGAACGTTTTGTGACAACAACGTCGCGCCGATTCTTTTCCATGTTGGCCGCAGAAATCCTTTTGCGACAACAAGGCCGAGCCAATTCTTTTCCATGTTGGCCGCAGAGATCGTTTTCGGACAACAACACTGGGTCAATTCAACCTTTTTCATTGTGTGCCGCAGAGGGTAACGCCTCCGTAAGGATCACCGACCCGCAGAGGCCGGCGCACCGCATGGCGCAAGCCCCTTTTGAATCGGCAATGCCAAGGCTTCCCGTGCGCGTTTTGGACCTCTTTCCCTTTTGCTTTTACAAAGCCAAACCGCCGAGCCGGCCGTGCGCTGAACGCGCACAGGCGAGGCGTGAAGCTTCTTCTTTTTGATTCTAAAACTTTTTCTTCAAAGAAGAAGAAAAAGTTTTAGCGCCTTCTTTGGGCACCTTTCTTTGCGGAAAGAAAGGTGCGAAAGAACCCCCGATTCGAAGAATCATCATCTTCACGAGAAAAGAAAGTGAGAAAAAACCCCGATTCGAAGAATCATAATCTTCGCGCACCAAGAAAGGCGCGAAAAAAACTAATGTACAGTTACTCCTTCTAACGATTACCCGAAACAAAATCCTCACAAAATAAAAAGGACTCCCCCATGAACAACACCACCATCTACCGCGGAGCCAACGCCCTCACCGCCAACGCCTCCGCCCTGAACCTGGGCAAAAAATGCCTCATCGTCACCGGCCGCACCTCGGCCGTGAAAAGCGGCGCTCTCCGCGACGTGACCGCCGTGCTGAACGAGCTGGGCATCGCCTTCACCGTCTATAACGGCATCACCGAAAACCCCCTCTACGCCCACTGCCGCGAGGCGGGCGAGATGGGACGGGAGTTTGGCGCGGAGTTCGTCATCGGCATCGGCGGCGGCTCACCCCTGGACGCCGCCAAGGCGGCGGCGACCTTCGCCTGCAATCCCGAAATCGAGGAGGCGGCCCTCTTCGATCCGACGGTGGAAAAGCCCTGCCTTCCCATCGTAGCGGTTCCCTTAACGGCAGGAACCGGCAGCGAGGTCAACCGCTATTCCGTTCTCACGGTAGGGGATAAAAAGAAGTCCTTCTCAACCCCCCACACCCTGCCGGTGGCCGCCTTCCTTGACCCCCGTTATCTGAGAACGCTGAACGCCCATTATACCGTCAGCACCGCCCTTGACGCCTTTTGTCACTGCATCGAGTCCTACCTTTCCCCCAAATCCACCCCGGAATCGGAGGAAAATGCCCTGCGGGGCGGCAAGCTCATGTGGGAGCTTCTGACGCAAAACGACTTCCGCCCAAGCGACCGCGACGCGGCGGGGCTTACCGAGGAGACGCGGATGGCCAGCCTTGAGGGCGCCGCCTGCGGCGGCCTCGCCATCAAGGTGACGGGAACCGGCTTCCCCCATCCTCTCGGCTACGGCATTACCCTGCGGGACGGTGTTCCCCACGGCCGTGCCTGTGGGGCCTTTATCGGAGCGTTCGTTGACCGCAATATGACCACCGAGGCGGGGAAGGCCCGTCTTACCGCCTTTGCCGAGGCCATCGGTACCACCACCGACATGATCGCCGCGGTCATTCCCGCGTTGGCCGACGTGAACCTCTCCTATTCCGACGAGGAGATCGCCTCCATGGCCGAGAAGGTCTCGGGAGCCAAGAATTACGGCAACGCACCCTACGTCCTTGACGACGAAACGGCCGTCGAAATTCTGACCGAGCTGGTCGGCAAATAATGAAGAACCCCCGATTGGCGGATCTTGCTCCGCGATCGGGGAAAGCTTTGTAAATCGGGGCAAAAATCTTGACAAATCGGGAGATTCTCGCTATAATGTAAAAAGAGGAAAGCTCCTCAAATAACCGAAAGGACATTACCATTATGAAACTGACACGCCGATTTGCCGTGGCCTTCTTGCTTGTCGCGGCGATCCTTCTTACGTTGGGCCTTACCGCCTGCCGCGACAAGAACGGCAAGAACGATAAGCCGGCAACGCCGAACGAGTACTTGACTCAGGTTCTGGAAAAGGCCTTTGAGGGAGAGGAGTCTCCTCTCAGCCAGCTGGGCGACACCCTTCTGACCGAAATCGCCTGGACCTCAACCGAGGATACCGCCGAAATGGGACTGGATGCCCTGAACCTCAAGCTGTATACCTCTCCGAATGCCGGGGCTCTTGAGCTGAACGGTACGCTGATGGAAACGTCGGTGACCCTGAAGGGCTACCTGAACCAGACCGCCCTTGCGGTGCAGTCCGATCTCCTCGGCAACACCGTTTACGGGCTTGACATGAGCAAGCTGGAGCAGAATTATGCAAGCTCCATCTTCGGCGATCCCGATAGTATGTACTATATGGGAGACCTTGCCGACCTGACGGGTCAGATCCCTGCCACCGCTCTTCCCGAGGAGGAGCTGGAGAAGGCTCTTACCAAGTACGTTGACGTGCTGAAGCAGGCCGTCTCCGAGCAGGCCGAGGCCACCATGACCGACCGCGAGGGCGGCGGCAAGACCCTGACCTTCGTGGTGGATACCGACGACGTCAAGGCTGTGATCCGTAAGCTCTACGACACCGCCAAGACCGACACCGAGCTTCGCGGGCTGGTGGATTCCCTCTTAAAAACCTACGCTCCCGAGGATCGGGAGGACATGATGGAGGAGTACGACGACTTCTTTGCCTCTCCCGAGGACCTGAACGAGTTCCTGACCACCGATGAGAACGACGCCATCCGTCTGACGCTGACCGTTCTGACCGACGGCGAGGATAAGCTCGAAACCGCTACCCTCACCGTGGAATACCCCTTTGACGACGGAAGACCCGGCAAGATCGAAGTGATCTACGATGCTTCCGCAGAGGGCAATACGGCCCTGACCCTGAAGCTGGATCTGCCGGAGGAGGCGGAAGCCCCCTTCAAGAGCGTGACCCTCCGCCAGACTGTCGTTGCCGACACCAAGACCCAGTGGAAGGCCGGATACGTCCTCGACGTGTTGACCAGCGAAGGCCCCAAGGTAGAGATGGAGCTGCTGTCGGTGGACTATAACAAGTCAAGCGGCGACTACACCCTGGTGATCGCCGGCGGCGTTCCCGAAACCGACGCCGTTACCGTGAAGGGCAAGCTGCAGTTTGCCAAGAAGTCGGTGAGCGCTACGCTGACCGAGGTGAGCTTCGCCGACGTGACTATGAAGCTGGACGTCCGTGCTTCGATCTCGGCCGTTGAGTCGGTTCCTGCCGTGCCTGCCTACACCGAGGTCCTCTCACTGACCGAGGAGCAGATGGACGCCATCGGCGTGACTCTCATGGAGCATCCCCTTGCCGCACTCATTTTCGCCTTCGGCGGTGAGGCAGAGCCCGACTACCCCGAATACGACGATTCGTGGATGGACGATGAAATCATTATCTACCCCGATTGGTCGGAGGGCGGCGAAATCGTATTCCCCGGACTGGACGATTCGCTGCTTGACGAAGATTTTGACGTAATGGAATAAAGGAAAACGCCCCGCACGCAACCGAACGATTGCGCGCGGGGCTTGCTTTGCCACTTGAAAGGATAAAAGCGGTGTGATATAATGGGGTTACCACACAAAATTCAATAGGACGTTTTGCAGAAGTTGTATTTTTTATTTCGATAAAAATGCGGACTTCCCTTTTCGCATCTTCTGTGAAGTGTCGGAATTTTGTGTGGTAGCAAAACGAAGTTCCGCATTTTTCGGTGTGTGTGACTTCGGTTGCACACACTTTTTTATTATTAAAGGAGAAGAAAGAACATGGCCGGGAATTATCAAAACATGCTGGATGGCACGTTCGGAAGGTACTATCAGCGCTTTCGGGAGCTAAACGCCGTTACGAGGGAAAACGCCGTCACGCCGGAGGAGCTCTTCCCGAACGAGCGACCCGCCCTCTTGCATGACAGAATGCACAAGATGCTGAGCATGGGCATCGTCAAAAGAGTGGGGCTGAACCGCTACTGGCTTGACGAGAAGCGGGCATCGGATTCCAAGGGCATACTGAAGCAGCGCCTTCTTATGGTGGTAGCCGCCGTGGTGCTGGCGCTTTTGCTGGTGGCCTTGGACAAGTTTGGCATCGTAAGCTTATAACGTGACGAAAATCCCCCCTGCTCCTCGGTGCAGGAGGGATTTGTTGGTAGAAACGGCAAAACAAATCGGACGCCAAAAGGCGTCCTCCCGTACGAGAATCTCGTCGCATTGCCTTGCGGCAAGGCGACACAACCGGCTCCTGCGGAGCGGGTTGTCTTTCGATTGTCGCGTAGAGTCGACAAAATGAAAAAGACGCCTGAAGGCGTTCTCCCGTACGAGAATCTCGTCGCATTGCCTTGCGGCAAGGCGACACAACCGGCTCCTTCGGAGCGGGTTGTCTTTCGATTGTCGCGTAGAGTCGACAAAATGAAAAAGACGCCTGAAGGCGTCCTCCCGTACGAGAATCTTGTCGCATTGCCTTGCGGCAAGGCGACACAACCGGCTCCTGCGGAGCAGGTTGTCTTTCGATTGTCGCGTAGAGTCGACAAAATGAAAAAGACGCCTGAAGGCGTCTTTTTCATTTTGGTGACCCGTACGAGAATCGAACTCGTGTTACCGCCGTGAAAGGGCGGTGTCTTAACCGCTTGACCAACGGGCCATATAAAGCCTTCGGACGAATCCGAAGGCTTTGGTAGCGGAGATTGGACTTGAACCCATGACCTATCGGGTATGAACCGATTGCTCTAGCCAGCTGAGCTACTCCGCCATTTGTATTTCCACTTGGAAATGCCTAAAAATTATATCATAGGTTCCCCCGTTTGTCAATAGTCTTTTGCAAAATTTCAAAGAAAATCCTGAAAACGCATGGAAACGGAAGAAAAAGGCCATACTTTTTTTGACAAAAACAAGGAGAATCGGCATGAAAACACGGCAAACGATCTGCGGCCTGCCGGTGGATGACCTGGCCCTCCCGGCAATGACCGAGGCCTGCTATGCCATCTGGGAGAGGACAGGCAGCTGTGCGGTGTTTACCCCCAACGCCGTCATGCTGGCAAGTGCCGTAAGGGACCGAAGGCTTCTGGCGCTCCTTTCTGCCTGTGACCTGTCGGCGGCCGACGGCGACGGGCTGCTTCTGGCGGCAAGGCTCTGCTCTACCCCCCTAACCTGCGGCAAGGTAGCGGGGGTAGAGCTGGGCAAGGCCCTTCTTTACGAGGCGGCGAGGCGAGGGATCGGCGTTTACCTGTATGGCGGGGAGCCGGGGGTAGCGGAGGCGGCGGCCAAGCGGCTGTCCGAGGAGATCCCCGGCCTCCGCATCGTCGGTACCTGCCACGGATATGGGGACGGAGAGGAGGCCGCCGGGCAAATTGCCCGAAGCGGAGCCTCTCTCACCCTGGTCTGTCTCGGCTTTCCCCATCAGGAGCAGTGGATCGCGGCCCACCGAGGCCGAATCGGCGGCATTCTTGCGGGGCTGGGCGGCAGTCTTGACGTTTACGCGGGACGTAAAAAGCGAGCCCCTCGGCTCTTTCGGTCTCTGCGCCTTGAGTGGCTCTGGCGGGCTCTGCGGGAGCCGAGGCGCTTTGTTGCCGTCCTGGGGGCGGCACGGCTTCTGATCCTCCTGGCCCTTCGAGGCAAGAAAAAAGCGACCTCGTAACGAGGTCGCTTTTCCGTTCCGTTTCGGATTATTCCTGAACAGGAGCACCTACGGGGCAAGCGCCGGCGCAGGAACCGCAATCGATGCAGTCATCTCCGTTGATGACGTACTTGCCGTCCTGTTCGCTAATGCAGCTTACGGGGCATTCGTCAGCGCAAGCGCCGCAAGAGATGCACTCATCAGTAATCTTATATGCCATGGCGAGACCATCCTTTCCCGGAGACCACCCATCGGTCTCCAATTTTCCTTACAGGCATTATAGCACACTTTTCTGAAGAAATCAACCGCTTTTGCAAATTATCGGGCCAAAATTATTTCTTTTCTGCGGCTTTTTTGCCGTCGTTTTCGTTGTTTTTGCGTTTTTTGGCGTGTCCCTTGACGATGACGTCCTCCCGACGGTAGATGTGAGAGGCGTTGGGCTCCTTGTCCAGCACCACCTTAACGATGCCCTTGAGGGGGGAGGACTCGGTAACGATGCCCTCGCCGTCGGGGGTATCCACGATGGCGTCCACCTTGGGGGTGAGGGCCGATTCCTCCACGTAGGTGTCGTACTCGTAGCGCAGGCAGCACATCAGACGCCCGCAGGCGCCCGAGATCTTGGCGGAGTTTAGGGAGAGGTTCTGCTCCTTTGCCATCTTGATGGAGACCTGCACGAAGTCGGGAAGGAAGCTCTTGCAGCAGAAGGGTCTGCCGCAGACGCCGAGGCCTCCCATCAGCTTGGCCTCGTCGCGGATACCGATCTGCCGAAGCTCAATGCGGGTGCGGAAGACCGAGGCCAGGTCCTTGACCAGGTCACGGAAGTCCACGCGGTCCTCGGAGGTGAAGTAGAAGAGAAGCTTGCTGTTATCAAAGGCGTACTCCACGTCCACCAGCTTCATATCCAGGCGATGGGCCTCGATGCGGGAGAGGCAGAGATTAAAGGCCTCGGTTTCCTTTTCCAGGTTACTCTCGTGACGGCGCTCGTCCTCCTCGGTGGCCATGCGGACCACGCGGCGGAGGGGCAGGACCACGTCCTTGCCCGAAACCTGTCGGGTTTCCAGAGCCACGATGCCATACTCCAGACCTCTTGCCGTTTCCACGATGACATGAGCGCCTTCGGCGCAAGCCAGGCCCGCGGGGTCGAAGTAGTAGATCTTCCCGCTGGGACGGAAGCGGATACCGGTTACGGTATAGAGTGGCTTTTTCGGTGCCTTGGGCTCCTTGGTTTCTTGCGGTTCCCGAGCGTCCTCGCGCTCCGAGGCCTCCTCGGTCAATTCGGGAAGAAGGTCGGCTTGGGATGCGGCCTCCACCGCCTCGACCGTGACCTCGTCGGCTTCCGCCGTTTCCTCCTCGGAGAGGAGGATGGTTTCGGTGTCGGCAGAGGGTTCGGTCGGCGCTCGCTCGCCGCGATTACGGTTGCGGTGGCGGTTGCGGCGACGTTTTTTTTCTTCGCCGCTACCCTCCTCGGCGGGACGAGAGGAGGAGTCCCGACGGGAGGCATCCTCGGCCTTAGCCTCGGTAGCAGTTCCTTCTGCTCTTGCTTCGGTGGCTACTCCCTCGGGAAGCTTCTCCCGGTCGCCGCGGTTGCGGTTGCGGTGACGGTTGCGGCGGCGACGGTTGTGACCGCCCTCCCCGCCGTTCCGAGGATCGGCACCGCCCTCGGGCTGTTCCTTGCGGTGGGGCCGAGGGTCCCCCGCCTGCCCGACGGGTGTCTTATCGTTTTGTTCCATGATCGTTCCGTTTCTCCGGCAGAAGATTTCCCGCGGCTTTGCCGGAAAAGCCAGCGGTCGGCAAAACTCCCCTGGGTGTCAGGTCACTCCCGCCCGGGGACAGGCGAGAGGGTTTGCACGCTCATTTCAGCTCCCAGAGCCGAGAGGCCGCCGTCACGGCGGCGGTGCGAAGGTTGACGTTGGTATCGGATAATTGCCCCGAAAGACGCTCGGTCTCGGCAAAGAGCTTTAGGAGCGCGGGCAAGGTAAAGGAGGCAGAAAGGGCCGCGGCGGACGCCGTGTCGGGGAAAAAGAGCAGCTCGGGCACGGTTTCACAGCGACGGGCGGCGGTCATATCCCGGAGGGCCGCCTGCAAAAGACGGAGAAGCTCCAAAAAGGGCTCTCGCTCGGAGGCCGCCGAGAGGACAGCCAGGAAAAAGGCACCCTTGTCGGAGCCCGAGAGGGCCGCCAGGACTGCTTCGGCAGCCGTAAAGCCCTTGGCGGTCTTTTTCCCGCGGGACTCGATCAAGGAAAGGGCCCGTCCGTAGCTGCCTGCGGCGGCGTGAAGGATCCGCTGAAAAGCGGCGGGATCGTTTTGGGAAAGCAGGGCGGCCTTCTTGCTGTTTTCGGTCAGATAGGCCGTCATGGTGCGGTGGTCGAAGAGCTCGGTACGAAGCTCGGGAGCGCGGGAGCGCACCGTGGGGAGCAGGGCCGAGGGCTCGGCGGCCATCAGGAGAAAGTAGACGCCGGCAGGGGGCTCCTCAAACAGCTTCAAGAGCGCGTTTTGCGCCGGGGGTGTCATCTTCTCGGCATCGCGGAGCAGATAGATCTTCACCGGCAGATCGTTGGGCTTCATATAGACGGTATCGCGGATCCGGCGGACAGCCTCGACACCGATGGTACGGCGGTCCTCCTCCAGACCGACGGTAATCACGTCGGGGGAGAGGTCAGCGCCGATCTTACGGCAGGCCTCGCAGGTAAGGCAGGGGCGGGCGCCGCTGCCTTGACAGGCGATGGCGCGGGCGGCCAGCTTGGCCACGGTGGTCTTACCGCTTCCCGCAGGGCCGCTGATGAGCAGGGCGTGGGGGAAGGCCTTGCGGTCGGTAAAGCCCATCAGGGCGGTTTTGATGCCCTCATTGCCCAGCAGGCAATCGTAGGCGCTTCGGTTGGCCATCAGAGATGGCGGCAGTCCTCAACGTTGAGGACGAAGACGGTGGCGCCGCCGACCGTCACCTTATTGACGGCAGGAATGACGTTGCCGCTGTGGCAGCTGATGTCGTAGGGAACGTTTTGTACCCGTTTTTTGGAGTGAGCGTGAATGACCTCGATGGCCTTTTCGACCCGGTCGTCCTCCACGCCCAAGAGGAAGGTGGAGTTGCCACTCATGAGAAAGCCGCCGGTGGAGGAAATTTTGGTGACGAAGAATCCCTCTTTGCTCAAATTGGAGTTGACCGAGTGAGCGTCGTCGTTATTTACGATGGCGAGAAGCAGTTTCATATTGGATTCCTCCTGTGGATTTGTTGTTGTTTGGATTGTATAAGGCGATGAAAATCGGTTTACGATAAGTGTACGCCTTGTGTTTATTATAACAGATTTTTTGGCGGTTGTAAAGGTGTTTTTTTGCGGAGGTTGATTTTGTTTCTTCTGATCGTTAGTTGAGAAGATAGAACAAGAAAAGTGTTTTTTCTGTACTTTCTTTTCTCGTGAAAAGAAATGTACCTGCAGTTCCGCTTGCGGAACTGCCGAAACCACGCCAAGGGGGATAAGGGGCTGTTTTTTCGACGAAAGCAGAGCTTTCGCCGAAGAAA
>SVSM01000017.1 GCA_015064295.1 Oscillospiraceae bacterium
CTTTCCTCAAAAATCACCGCATCGAGCCCTTCGCCTTTGCCGCCGGTGCGGCGCCCTCACCATGGGCTGGACGCCCAAGGGTGCTGAAGAAATTGCCCAAGCCGAAAAGGATTTCGATGCGGTGATTTTTGAGGAAAGGCCCGCAAACCGGTAAGAATAACAAAAGAAGACCTCTGCCTTCAAGCAGAGGTCTTCTTTTGTTATTTCTTCTTCTCCACCTTCACCTTCGTCCCGTCGGGATATTGGATGTAGGTGTTGTCGAGAATACCGCGAAAGCCGGCGCGGAATTCCAGGATATATTCCTCGCGGAGGGCTCGTTGCTCGGCCTGCTCCTCCGGTGTCAGCCCGGAGGTCTTTTTCTTTTTGGCCAGCTGGTTGATGCGGTCAAGCTTGGCTTGTTCCATGGGCGTTCCTTTGCTTACGCTTGGGCGGGAAGCAGGATGCTGCCAAAGAATTCGGGACGGTGGTAGTCGGCTTCTGTGAGAGCGATTTCCGACCACATACCGTAGTGCGGGAGAGCCGTTTCGTCGCCACACTTGTAGAAGTTGCCGCGAAGGGAGGTCACCGCTTCTACACCGAAGAGGACGGCGATCTTACGAAGGGAGAGGGCTGCCTCGACCTGCCAGAAGCCATCACTCACGGTAGCGGAGGGCTGGCCGTTTTCGGCAAACACGTCGCAGACCACACGGCCGCGGCGGCCTTCCCCCACGTTGCAGAGGTAGCATCCTCCGGCGTTCATTTCCAGGTTGACGTAGGCGGGCTTGTCGTTTGCCGAGAAGAAGAATTCCATGCAGCTGTCGCACCATACTCTGGGGTTGGGATCCCCGGGCTGATAGCGGATCAGGGGATCGGATTCCTCCACCCGCATACGCAGGAAGAGGGTGTCGCCTACCAGGGAAAGGCGGGCGGAGGCGCGGGGGGTGTAGCCGGTATTCTCCCAGAGATAGGTGTCGATGAGAGCTTCGGGCACGGCGTCACACATGGGGATATGGGATACGGTATAGGTTTTCATGTTATTCACCTGTTTCAATCTTGTTTTTGTTGGGATTGGGCAGCGGCACGCATGGCCTCGTAGCGTTCCCGCTCGGCGGCAGCGCGGGCCTTGCGCTTGGCGGCGGTCTTCTTAACGGACAGGAAGACCACAAGGAAGACCACCAGTGCGACGATCAGCAGAGGAAGGAGATAGATAAGCGTCAGAAGCAGTCCTTGCATGGCTTCCACAAAGCCACGCCAGGAATTCTTGAAGGCCGCCTCGATCTCCTGCCCGAAGGAGGGATCCTCCGGCTCCGGCTCACTCAAGGTGATGACCTCGTAGAGGGTAACGGTAACGGTGGCGTAATCTACCTGACTGTCGTAGGCGCGGAGAAGACTGTCGTAGTACTCGATCTGCTGACGGATCTCGGAGAGACGGTCCTCCAGCTTCAGGAGGGTATCCAAGTCCTCGGCCTTTTCCAGCATGGCCAAGATCCGTTCCTCCTGTACGCGAAGGGAGTTCAGCTTGGACTCGGTATCGTAATAGCTCTCGGTGATGTCCTGGGAGGTGGTGCTTTCGGCGGTCACGTTGAGGAAGTCCGAAAGCCCGTCAAGGAAGGTACGGAAGGAGGCGGCGGGGATGCGTGCGGTCAGCATAGCACGACGGCGGCCCGAGGCCCCGAGACTGTTGCCGTAGATCTCGGAGGAGCCGATATACCCGTTCAGGGCAGCAATCTTCTGCTCAAGGGTGTCAAGAGCGGTGTCGAAATTGGTGCTTTCGGCGGTGATATGGCCCTTTAAGATCCGTTTTTGCTCAAAGCCGTCGGTCTGATCGCCGGCTTCTTGGTCATAGAACTCTTCTTTTACCGAGGGGTTGATCATTCCTCCTGCGGCATTGTTCCTGTCAGAGGCCATAGGCCGCGAGCAGGCACTGAAAAGGATCAGAACGGCCAACAGAAGGGAAAGCAGGAAGGGAAGTGCACATCCGACGTTTTGCTTCATGATCGTATTCTCCTTTTTGGTATGGCCCCGTGATCTTCCCAAAGGTCACAGGACTGGATTTTGGTTCAGTTTGCCTTGGGAAGCTGGGCGATGGCGTTTTCCACGCCGGCCAGCGTCTCACGGTACTTGGCCAGCTTATTCCGTTCGCCCTCCACCACGGCGGCGGGGGCCTTGGCCACGAAGCCCTCGTTGGAGAGCTTCTTATTCAGACGGTCGATCTCGGACAGGATGGTCTCCTTCTCCTTGTTCAGACGGGCCAGCTCCTTCTCGGTGTCGATCATGTCGGCAAGGGGAATGTAGGCGGTGGCGCAGTCGGTGACCAGCTGAACCGCCGATTCGTCGGAGTAGGTATCCACGTAGGCTACCTCGGAGGCCGAGGCAAGACGGGTGAAGAAGACCGAAACCCGGTCGTTAAAGGTGTCGTGATCGCCCGATACCAGATAGAGCTTGGCCTTGCGGGAGGGGGGCACGTTCATCTCGGCGCGGCGGTTACGGATGGCGCGGATGACGGTGATGATGCGCTCCATGGAAACCTCGTCCTCGGGGAAGCTCAGGGCGGGATCGGCCTCGGGATAGGAGGCGATCATGATGCTCTCGCCCTCGTGAGGCAGGGCCTGCCAGATCTCCTCGGTAATGAAGGGGAGGAAGGGATGGAGCAGCTTCATGGTACCCGACAGCACCCACGCGATGACGTTCTGACAGGTCAGGTTGTCCTCGGTGCCCTTGGCATTCAGACGAGGCTTGACCAGCTCGATATACCAGTCGCAGAAGATATCCCAGATGAAGTCGTAAAGCTTGGCCAGAGCGATGCCCAGCTCAAAGCTGTCCAGGTTGGCGCGGACCTCGCCGATGAGGCGGTTATAGCGGGAGAGGAGCCATTTGTCCTCGGTTGCCAGCTTGTCGGCGGCGGGGAGGGAAACGGTCTCAATGTCCAGATTCATGCGGACGAAGCGGGAGGCGTTCCAGATCTTGTTGTTGAAGTTACGGGCGGCCTCGATCTTCTCGTCCGAGAAGCGCATATCGTTTCCGGGGGAGTTACCGGTGGCCAGGGCGTAGCGGAGGGCATCGGTTCCGTACCGATCGATGATCTCCAGGGGATCGATGCCGTTGCCGAGGGACTTGGACATCTTCCGTCCCTGAGCGTCACGGACGAGGCCGTGGATCAGCACCGTATCGAAGGGAGCCTCACCGGTGTATTCCAGCGCCGAGAAGATCATGCGGGAGACCCAGAAGGTAATGATGTCGTAGCCGGTGACCAGGGTGCTGGTGGGATAGAAGGCCTTCAGGTCCTCGGTTTCTTCGGGCCAGCCCAGGGTAGAGAAGGGCCACAGGGCCGAGGAGAACCAGGTATCGAGGGTATCGCCGTCCTGGGTCATATGGCCGCCGCACTTGGGGCAGGCTTCACAGCCGTCGGGATCGACGACGGTATGGCCGCAGGCATCGCAGTAGTAAGCGGGAATCCGGTGTCCCCACCAGAGCTGACGGGAGATACACCAGTCCTGGGTGTTTTCCATCCAATGGAAGTAGTTCTTGTCGAAGCGCTCGGGAACGAAGCGAATCTTGCCGTCCTTTACCACCTTGACGGCGGGCTTGGCCAGGGGCTCCATGCGGACGAACCACTGAAGGCTGATCATAGGCTCGATGGTGGTGCCGCAGCGGTAGCAGGTACCCACCTCGTGCTTCAGATTTTCGATCTCGGCCAGGTATCCGCCCTCACGGAGGTCGTTCACGATGGCCTTGCGGGCCTCGTAGCGATCCATGCCGGCGTATTTCGGGTAGTTATCGGTGATCTTGGCGTCGTCGGTGAGGACCACCTCCATGGGAAGGTGGCAGCGACGGCCCACCTCGAAGTCGTTGGGGTCGTGGGCAGGGGTGATCTTCACGCAGCCGGTACCCTTATCAAGCTGAGCGTGCTCGTCGGCCACGATGGGGATGCGGCGGCCTACCAGAGGCAGGACCACGTACTTGCCGATCATGTCCTTGTAGCGCTCGTCGTTGGGGTTGACCGCCACGGCGGTATCGCCCAGCAGCGTCTCGGGACGGGTGGTGGCGACCTCCACGTAGCCGTTTCCGCCTACCAGCGGATAGCGGATATGCCAGAAGTGGCCATTCTGCTCCTCGTATTCCACCTCGGCGTTGGAGATGGAGGTCTTGCAATGAGGACACCAGTTGATGATGCGCTCGCCGCGGTAGATCAGGCCCTTGTCGTAGAGCTGCTTAAATACCTTGCGGACGGCGCGGGAGCAGCCCTCGTCCAGGGTGAAGCGCTCTCTTGACCAGTCGCAGGAGGAGCCCAGCTTCTTCAGCTGGGAGACGATGCGGTTGCCGTACTGCTTTTTCCATTCCCAGGCGCGCTCAAGAAACTTCTCGCGGCCGAGATCCTCCTTGGTCAGACCCTCCTTCCGCATGGCCTCCACGATCTTGGCCTCGGTGGCGATGGAGGCGTGGTCGGTGCCGGGGAGCCACAGGGTACGGAAGCCGGCCATACGCTTATAGCGGATCAGGATGTCCTGCAGGGTATTGTCCAGGGCGTGGCCCATATGGAGCTGACCGGTAATGTTGGGCGGGGGAATGACGATGGTGTAGGTGGGGGCGTTTTTGTCCTCCGAGGGACGGAAGTAGCCCTTTTCCTCCCAAAAGCGGTAGAGTCGGTCCTCAAATTCCGCCGGGGCATAATTTTTGGGCAGTTCGTTTTGCATGATGGATTCCTCCTTGCCGCTTGTGCGGCTTCACAAATGATGATAGACAGAGCCAGTAAAAAAACAAAAAGCGCCCTGTCGGAACAGGACGCTTTGATCGCGCGGTACCACCTGATTTCGCACAAACGTGCGCACTCGATGCGGTTAACGCCCGCAACACGGCGGATTCTACTGACGGCAGAGCCGGGTTCCTTCCGCAGCCGAACAGCGACTTCGCCGCGCCTTACCCGCGACGCTCGCACCAAATGCGTCGCTCTCTGAGGGAAGGGTAACGGGTACTCCTCTGTCCGATGGCTTTCTTTTCTTCATTATAACGATTTTCGCGGGGTTTGTCAAGGCCTTTTTCATTTTTGAAAAGGAGGGCAACAAAAAACGCAAAAAAATACGCACAAACGGAGAGAAAATCAAAAAACCTGTTTACAAACGGCGGAGAATGTGGTAATATTATACTGTGTATTTATGTAAAGAGGACGAGGAGGCTTCTCCTCGTCAGATCAAATCTCATAACACGCCGCTCGGCGGGGAGGTAATATGGAACAGAGCATACGCTATAAGAGAGTGCTGATCAAGCTGTCGGGCGAGGCCCTTGCCACCGGTGTCAAGGACGGCATTCTCAACTACGATTTTGTCAGACAGATCTGCCTTGCGATCAAGGAATGCTCTGAGATGGGTGTGGAGGTCGCCCTCGTGGTGGGCGCCGGCAACATCTGGCGCGGCCGACAGGGTGAAAAAATGGACCGTACCCGTGCCGACCATATGGGTATGCTGGCCACCGCTATCAACGCCCTGGCCCTTCAGGACGCCTTCGTCCAGATCGGCGTGGATTGCCGTGTCATGACCGCCATCGATATGCACGAGATGGCCGAGCCCTACATCCGCAATAAGGCCGTCAGCCACTTAGAAAAGGGACGCACCATCATCTTTGGGTGCGGCATCGGCAGCCCCTTCTTCTCCACCGACACCACCGCCGTCCTCCGCGCCGCCGAGATCAACGCCGACGTGGTCATGATGGCCAAGAACATCGACGGCGTCTACACCGCCGACCCCAAGCTGGATCCCACTGCCAAAAAGCTGGACGAGATCAGCTACATGGATATTTTGAGCCACGAAATGAAGGTTATCGACGGCACCGCCGCCTCCTTCGGCAAGGATAACCACATCCCGCTTCTCATCTTCGGCCTTGACGATCCCCGCAACATCGTCCGCGCCGTCAAGGGTGAAAAGATCGGCACCATCGTCACCGGTGCGTAATACTGTATATCAATCGGAAGGATAGGAACGATTTATGAAACTGGATACCAAAGCTTACGAAGAAAAAATGAAAAAGAGCATCGCCTCCTACGAGAACGAGCTGGACACCGTCCGCGTCGGCCGCGCCAACGCCAACGTGCTCAATAAGGTGACCGTCGATTACTACGGCACCCCCACCCAGATCAGCGCCATGGCGCAGATCACCGTGCCCGATGCCCGTACCATGGTCATTCAGCCCTGGGATTCCTCTACTCTCAAAAATATCGAGAAGGCCATTCTGGCCTCCGATCTGGGTCTGAACCCCCAGAACGACGGCAAGTGCCTTCGCATCCTCTTCCCCATGCTGACCGAGGATCGCCGTAAGGAGCTGTCCAAGCAGGTATCCAAGATGGGTGAGGACGCCAAGGTGGCCATCCGTAACATCCGCCGCGACGCCGTCGATAAGTGCAAGGACATGAAGAAGAAGTCCGAAATGACCGAGGACGAGCAGAAGGCCTCCGAAAAGTCGGTACAGGATCTCACCGATAAGTACATCAAGGAGATCGACAACGTGACCGCCAAGAAGACCAAGGACATTATGGCCATCTGACGGAAACCGATCATGAACACCACGGGCTGACGCTGTCGCGTCAGCCCTCTTGCGAAATGAGGATAAACATGGCAGACAAAAAGAACGCCTCCCCTAGCGGGGAAGGACGCCTGCGGCATATCGCCTTTATCATGGACGGCAACGGCCGCTGGGCCAAAAAGCGGGGAATGCCCCGTACCTACGGCCATGCAGCAGGGGCGAAGGTCTTTAAGAAAATCGTCGAATACTGCGGCGCGATCGGGATCGAAGCGGTCACCGTCTACGCCTTTTCCACCGAGAACTGGCGGCGTCCCAAGGAGGAGGTGGATGCCATTCTATCCCTCTTCACCGATTACATCGGCGAGGCCGAAAGAAGCTTTCGGGACAAGGATATTCAGCTCCATTTTCTCGGAAGCAAGGAGGTCTTTCCTCCCGAGCTAAAGGCGCGTATGGAGCGCCTTGAAGAAGTGTCGAAGGATCGCCGTCTGATCCTCAACATTGCCGTCAATTACGGCGGGCGGGACGATATCGTCCACGCCGTGAACACCCTGATCGCCGAGGGAAAGCGGACGATCACCGAGGAGGACATTACCTCCCGCCTCTACACCAAGGACAGCCCCGCCCCCGACCTCATCGTGCGGACCGGCGCCGAGAAGCGCCTTTCCAACTTCCTTTTATGGGAGGCGGCTTACGCCGAGCTGTATTTTACTGAGGTCCTTTGGCCTGACTTTGACGAGAAGCAGGTGGACCTCTGTGTCGAAGAATTTTATGGCAGAAGACGCCGCTACGGCGCGATCTGATGAAAGCACCGCTTTGACGGTGTCTGACGAAAGGACGATCCTATGCGTACACGTGTGATAACAGCCATCGTCATGGTGGCGGTAATGATTCCGTTTTTCGTATTTTCCGATACCCTTGCCCTTCCGATTCTGATGGCCCTTCTCGGTGCCGTCGGAGTCTTCGAGATGCAGGGCTGCATCGGCACCAAGGGGCACCTGATCGCCTCGGTGCCTCCCATGCTGCTGGCGGCAGGGCTTCCGTTTTTAGTTCGCTACGGAAACGTCGAAACGGTGTTTGACTATCTCTTTCCCATGGCCTTTGCCCTGATCGCCTTCGAGCTGATCGTGGCGGTCTTCTCGGGGAAGACCTTCGGGGTGGAGAGCGCGGCACTGTCGGGCGCCACCGGCGTCTATATCGCCTTTGGCTTTGCCTCGGTGGTGATGCTTCGTGATCTGCCCTACGGACAGTACGTCTATTTCCTCGCCTTCATCATTCCGTGGGTGACCGATACCTTTGCCTATTTCAGCGGCCGTCTCTTCGGAAAGCATAAGCTGATCCCCGAGGTCAGCCCCAAGAAGACGGTGGAGGGCTCGGTGGGCGGTACGCTGTTTGCCGTGATCCTCACGGTGCTTTACGGCTTCGTCGTCGGACGGATCAGCAGCGCCAAGCCCGATTACCTGGCTCTTGCCATCGTGGCCACGGTGGTCAGTCTCCTGTCCCAGTGCGGCGACCTCGTCATGTCGCTGGTCAAGCGCCGCTTCGGGATCAAGGACTACGGAAAGCTTTTCCCCGGGCACGGCGGCGTTCTGGATCGCTTTGACAGTATCGTTTGTACGGCGCCCTTTCTCTATTTTCTTGCGGCCCTGGTGCCGATCCTCCACTTGTTTTCCTAAAGGAGATCTGCTTTGACGAAGACTGTTGCCATTCTCGGTTCCACCGGCTCGGTGGGGACCCAGGCGCTGGACGTTTGCCGCCGGCTTTCTATCCGTGTGGATGCTCTTTCCTGCGGACGGGACGTGGCAACCGTTGAGAAACAAATACGGGCGTTTTCTCCCCGTCTGGTTGCCGTGGCCGATGAGGCGGCGGCAAAGGACCTGGCCCTGCGGGTAGCCGACCTTAAGGTCAAGATCTTGTCGGGCAGGGAGGCCGCCGCGCGCTTAGCGGAGGAGAGCGAGGCCGACACGGTGGTCAACGCCGTATCGGGTATTGCCGGCCTCCGTCCTACCCTTGCCACGCTCAAGGCCGGGAAGCGGCTGGCTCTGGCCAATAAGGAATCGCTGGTAACCTACGGCACAGCGGTGATGGAGGAGGCCCGAAAGCGGAGCCTTCCCATTCTGCCGGTGGATAGCGAGCACTCGGCCATCTTCCAATGTCTGACGGGACAAAAGGTGAAGACCATCTGGCTGACCGCCTCAGGCGGTCCCTTCTTCGGCAAGAGCCGCGAGGAGATGAAGGGCATCACCCCCGCCGACGCCTTGGCCCATCCCACCTGGAATATGGGAAGCCGTATTACCGTCGATTCCGCTACCATGATGAACAAGGGCTTCGAGGTCATCGAGGCCGTGCATCTCTTCGGCGTCACCCCCGAGCAGGTCAAGGTGGTGGTGCATCGGGAGAGTATAATCCATTCTATGGTGGAATATATTGATAACGCTGTCATGGCCCAGATGAGCCGCCCCGATATGCGGCTCTGCGTGCAGTACGCCCTGACCTATCCCGAGCGGGCCGAGGCGGTGATTCCGCCTCTGGAGCTGACTGCGCTATCGGGACTGACCTTCCATGAACCCGACGGAGAGAGCTTTCCTCTTCTTCCCCTCGCCTACGAGGCGATCCACCGGGGAGGCGTTTGTCCTGCCGCCATGAACGGTGCCGACGAGGAGGCTGTGGCTCTTTTCCTTGGGGGAAGGATCGGCTTTACCGCCCTGTCCGATCTGGTATCGGAGGTTACGCTGTCGATGCCGTCGATGCCGTCGCCCACCCTTACCGACGTGGAGGAGGCCGACCGCGAGGCGCGCCGCCTTGTGAGAGACAAGGCGTTATCTTGAGAGGAATCCTATGAATATTATCATTGCATTGCTGATCTTCGGCTTTCTGATCCTCATTCACGAGTTCGGCCATTATATCATGGCCCGTCTCTTCCGGGTGGGGGTCAAGGAATTTGCCATCGGCATGGGGCCGAAGCTCATCGGCAAAACGTCAAAAAAGACCGGCATCGCCTACTCCCTTCGCCTTCTTCCCATCGGCGGCTACGTCAGCATGGAGGGGGAGGATGAAAGCTCCGAGCGTGAGGATGCCCTGAACAATAAGCCCGTTTGGCAGCGGTTTCTCATTATGGTGGCCGGCTCGGCCATGAATCTGCTGACGGGCATCCTTTTGACCTGTCTTTTGGTGGGGATCTCGCCTTCTCTCTACAATACCACCGTTACCCAATTCGTTGAAAACGCTCATACGGTGGAGGACGGTCTGAAGGAGGGGGACACCATCCTTGCCATCGACGGGAAAAGGGTCTATACCCTCTACGATATGAGCTACACCATTCTGCACGACGCTACCGAGCCGGTGGACGTGACGGTACGGCGGGGCGGCGAGACCGTCGTTCTTTCCGATGTAAGCTTTCCTGTCGCCAAGCAGGGCAGTCTTGCCTTTGGCCAGCGGGATTTTTACGTGGCTCGGGAGGATAAGACGGCAGGCGTGGTCATCAAGCACGCCTTCCACCAATCGGTTACCTCCATTCGTATGATCTGGGAATCCCTGTTTGATCTTGTTACGGGAAAATACGGGATCGATCAGCTCTCCGGCCCCGTGGGTATCACTACCGAGATCGGCAACGCTGCCTCGGCGGGGGACGGCGGCCTGTCGCTCCTCTCCCTGTCGGCACTGATCGCCCTCAATTTGGGCGTGATGAATCTGTTGCCCCTGCCGGCTCTTGACGGCGGACGCCTGTTCTTTCTCATCATCGAGGCCATCCGTCGCAAGCCCCTGAAGCGTGAGGTGGAGGGATATATCCACTTCATCGGCTTGGCCCTGTTACTGCTATTGATGGTGCTGATCACCTTCATGGATATTTCAAAACTGTTGGGTTGATTATGAACAATCACGACTACCGAAGAAAAACGAGAAAAATCAAGGTGGGAAACCGCTTTGTGGGCGGCGACGCCCCCATTACCGTCCAGTCTATGACCAATCTGCCGTCCTCCGATTACGAGGGACTCTATCAGCAGATGAAGGTACTGGAAGCGGCAGGATGCGATATCGTCCGTATGACGGTGCCCGACGGGGAAGCGGTACGCACCCTTCACCGCCTGAAATCCTCCGACCTTACTCTCCCCATCGTAGCCGATATTCACTTCGACTACCGTTTGGCGGTGGAAAGCGCCGCAGCGGGAGCCGATAAGATCCGCATCAACCCCGGCAACATCGGAGGAGAGGATCGGGTGAAGGCGGTGGTCACGGCCTGCCGGAGCGCCGGTATTCCCATCCGCATCGGTGTCAACGGCGGCTCTCTTGAAAAGGAGCTGCTGGCCAAATACGGCTCTCCCACCAAGGAGGCCCTGGCGGAAAGCGCCATGTCCCATATCCGTCTCCTTGAAAAATACGATTATTACGACACCATCGTGGCGGTCAAGTCCTCGGAGGTCCGCACCATGATGGGTGCCGTGCGGCTCTTGGCGGAACGCTGCGACTATCCCTTCCACCTCGGTGTTACCGAGGCGGGCACGGCGCGGCTGGGCGTCCTCCGCTCGGCGACCGGTATCGGCGGTCTTCTGTGCGAGGGTATCGGCGATACCATTCGGATCTCCCTTACCGACGATCCCGTCAAAGAGGTCAAGGAGGGACGAGCCCTGCTGCAGTCCCTTGGCCTTGATCCCAAGAGCAGGATCCGCGTCGTTTCCTGTCCCACCTGCGGCCGCACCAAGATTGATCTGATCGGCCTTGCTTCCACTTTAGAGGAACGTCTGCAAGAGGTGAGCGTTACCCGACCTCTGACCGTCGCCGTTATGGGATGTGCCGTCAACGGCCCCGGCGAGGCACGTGAGGCCGATGTGGGGATCGCAGGCGGAAACGGCGAGGCGCTGCTCTTCCGACGGGGTGAGATCGTGAAAAAGCTGCCGGAGGAGGGACTGATCGATGCCCTTCTTGCCGAGATTCAAGTGCTGGGTAATCCCGAATAAATTCTTTTCGGAAAGGAGACTCCCTGTGAACGGAACCATTCCTTTTTTAGAAAAATTCAGTAAATACAGCCCGATCGGGGAGCACCGCGAGATCCTCTCCGAGGCCTCTCTTGTACGCTTCCGCGCCGACGGGGAAAACCGTCTTTTGGAGGCCTTTGTGGCCTTTCCGCACATTGTGGACAAGGCGGTTTTATACGAGATCGAAAGAGAGCTGGGGGAGGCTTATCAGCTTCGCTCGGTCCGCCTCTTCCCGCAGTATCCCGCCGAATGCTTTACCGAGGCGTATCTACCCCAAGCCATTCTTGAGCTGCAGCGCGTCGGTTCGGTATCGAGAGGCTTTTTTGAGCATTATCGGACCAAGCTGGAGGGCAATCGTATCACCATTGAGATCGGGTTTTCGGGCGGCGGGATCGAGCTGCTCTACCGGGCTGACACTCACGAGGCCTTACAGAAGATCCTGCAGTCGGAGTTCGGCCTTTCCTTTGAGGTGACCATCCGCCAGGAGGCGGGCTATGCCTTTGACTACGCCGACTACGAGCAAGCTCAGAAAAAGGCCCTTCTCGACATTGCGGCCGACGCCTTCACCTCCTCTACGGTAGAAGTAAACGAGCCGCCTCAGCCCGAGCTTAGGCGGGTGATCTCCCTGATGGGTGACGGTATGACCTCGGCCGAGGTGCGCCCCGACGGGACCGTGAAGGTGGGAAACCTGACCTTTGACGTTTCCTCTCCGGAGCCTCTGTACGGACAATCCTTTGACATCGACCCCGCCCCCCTTCGCAATCTGACCATGCCGATCCGCCGGGTCTGTGTGATCGGTCTTGCCTATGCCATCGAGAGCAAGGAGACCCGCAAGGGCGATAAAACCATTCTGAATTTTGCAATCACCGACGACGACGCCTCCATCTACTGCAAGGCCATCCTGCCGACGGAGGAGGTCAAGCCCCTGCTGGGCATCAAGGCAGGCACCGCCGTGGCGGTGCTGGGTTCGGTGAGGACCGATAAGTTTGATAACGAGCTGGCCATCACGCCGACCGCCGTGATGAAGATCAAGCAGGTCAAGCGGATGGACAACGCCCCCGAAAAGCGGGTAGAGCTGCATTTACATACGCAAATGTCTGCCATGGACGGCCTTATCCCTCCCGATGTGGCGGTCAAGACCGCCTACGAGTGGGGGCACCGTGCCGTTGCCATTACCGATCACGGCAACGTGCAGGGCTATCAGGAGGCCATGCTGGTGGCTGACAAGACCGGCATGAAGGTGCTCTACGGCCTTGAGGCCTATTTTGTGGACGATACCGCCCGCGCCGTCTACGGAAACGCCGACGCCTCCTTTGCCGAAAGCGAGTTCGTCGTCTTTGATATTGAGACCACCGGTCTCTCCTTCCAAAACGACCGTATCACCGAGATCGGTGCCGTTACGGTCAAGGGCGGGGAGGTGCTGTCGGTCTTTAACACCTTCGTCGATCCCGGCTGTCCCATTCCCGAGCATATCACCGCGCTGACGGGGATCACCGACGAGATGGTGAAGGGCGCCCCCTCCCAGGAGGAGGCGGTACGGGCCTTCCTTCACTATGCAGGCGATCGGGTGCTGATCGCCCATAACGCAGGATTTGATACCTCCTTCATCCGCAAGGTGGCCGATGACCACGGGATCCCGTTTCCACATACCTACCTTGACACCGTGGCCCTGTCTCGGTACGTTAACCCCGAGCTGAACAAGCATAAGCTGGACACCTTGGCCGAGTACTTCAAGCTGGGTGGTTTCAACCATCACCGCGCCTCCGACGACGCCGAGATGCTGGCCATGATCTTCTTCAAGATGGCCGACAAGCTGTCGGAGGAGGGGCTGAAGACTCTTTCGGCCATGACCTCTGCCATGTCCGATAAGGTGGACTGCCTGAAGCTGAAGACCAACCATATGATCATCTTGGTGAAAAATAAGGCGGGCCTAAAGAACCTCTATAAGCTGGTATCCTTCAGCTACTTAAACTACTTCAAAAAGCATCCCCGGATTCCCAAGACGGTGCTGGACAACTATCGCGAGGGCCTGATCATCGGATCGGCCTGCTCCGAGGGCCAGCTTTTCAACGCTATGCTGGAGAACCGTCCCCACGCCGATCTTCTGGAGATCGCCTCCTACTACGACTATATCGAGATCCAGCCCATCGGTAACAACCGGTATCTGATCGATAAAGGCCAGGCGGCAAGCGACGAGGACCTTCGGGAGTTTAACCGTCGGCTGATCGCTATTGCCGACGAGCTGGGCAAGCCGGTGGTGGCCACCTGCGACGCTCATTTCCTTGACAAGCACGACGAGATCTACCGTAAGATCCTCTTAAAGGGCATGAAGTTCGCCGACGGCGACAAGGATACCGGCATCTATTTCCGCACCACCGAGGAGATGCTGGAGGAATTTGCCTATCTCGGTGAGGAAAAGGCAAGGGAAGTGGTCATTACCAATCCCAACAAGATCGCCGACATGATCGAATCGGACATCCGCCCCTTCCCCAAGGGCACCTTTACGCCCCATATGGAGGGAGCCGAGGAGGATCTGCAGCGGATCTGCTACGAGAACGCCGAGAAGAAGTACGGAAAGCCCATTCCCGAGATCGTCAAAAACCGTCTTGACAAGGAGCTGACCTCCATCATCAAGAATGGCTTTGCGGTGCTCTACATGATCGCCCAAAAGCTGGTATGGTACAGCGAGAGCCAGGGCTATTTGGTAGGCTCACGCGGCTCGGTAGGTTCCTCCTTCGTTGCCTCTATGGCGGGGATCTCGGAGGTCAATCCGTTGCCCCCCCATTACTACTGCCCCGGCTGTCAGTACAGCGATTTCAGCAATCCTGATAAGGCAGGCTCGGGCTTTGACCTGCCCGACTGCAACTGTCCCAAGTGTGGCACCAAGATGGTAGGCGACGGTCACGACATCCCCTTTGAGACCTTCCTGGGCTTCCACGGGGACAAGTCTCCCGATATTGACCTGAACTTCTCGGGCGAGGTGCAGGGCAAGGTGCATAAGTACACCGAGGAGCTCTTCGGTGCCGAGAACGTCTTCCGTGCCGGTACCATCGGCGGCCTTGCCGACAAGACGGTATACGGCTACGTCATGAAATACCTGGAAGAGAAGGGGATCTCCCTCAATAAGGCGGAGGTGCAGCGTCTGGTGGAGCACTGCGTCGGCGTCAAGCGTACCACGGGCCAGCATCCCGGCGGCATCGTGGTGGTGCCGAGGGAATACGAGATCTACGATTTCTGTCCTGTCCAGCATCCTGCCGACGACCCCAATTCCGACATCGTTACTACCCACTTCACCTTCTCCTATCTTCACGATACGCTGCTGAAGCTTGATGAGCTGGGACACGATATTCCCACCAAGTACAAGTGGCTGGAGAAGTACAGCGGCACCAGCGTCATGGACGTTCCCATGAACGACCCTGAGGTGTACGAGCTGTTTGCTTCCACCAGATCTCTCGGCATATCTCCCGACCAGATCGAGGCCAACCTGGGCACCTACGGGCTTCCCGAGTTCGGTACCCGCTTCGTCATGAAGATGGTGGAGGAGGCCAAGCCTAAGAGCTTTGCCGACCTGCTTCAGATCTCGGGCCTCTCCCACGGCACCGACGTCTGGACCGGCAACGCCCAGGAGCTGATCCATCAGGGCATCTGCGATATTTCCCACGTGATTGGGTGCCGTGACAACATCATGAACGACTTGATCCGCTACGGTGTGGACAACGCCCTGTCCTTCAAGATCATGGAGTCGGTCCGTAAAGGTAAGGGCCTCACCCCCGAATGGGAGGAGGAAATGAAGAAGCACGACGTACCCGACTGGTACATCGGCTCCTGTAAAAAGATCAAGTATATGTTCCCCAAGGCCCATGCCGCCGCCTACGTCATGTCGGCCATCCGCCTGGGCTGGTATAAGGTACATATGCCGTTGGTCTTCTATGCGGCATTCTTCACCGCCGCCCCCGGCGGCTTTGACGCCGAGATTGCCATGAGTGGCAAAAGCGGCGTGGTTCGCGTGATGAAGGAGATCGCCGAAAAGGGTAACGAGGCCACCCAAAAGGAGCTCTCCATGGTGTCCACCCTTAACCTGGTCAACGAGTGCTACGCCCGTGGGATTCGCTTCCTGCCGGTGAATTTCTTCAAGTCCGACGCCTTTGCTTACGTTCCTGAAAACGGCAAGATCCGCCTCCCCTTCAACTCCCTGGCAGGAGTGGGAGAGAACGCAGCCAAGGCCATCGCCGAGGCCCGCGACAGCGGCGAGGTGCTGTCGGTGGAGGAGCTCCGCCTGAAGGCCAAGCTCACCAAGGCCACGGTGGAGATCCTGCAGAAGAACGGGGCTCTTGAGGGACTGAGCGAGACCAATCAGATCACCTTCTTCTAATTAAAAAGTGAAAGCTTCCGATGTGTTTGCCGGACCGCAGGCCGTCGGGGCTTTTGCTTTGCGGTGGAGTGATTAGCTTTGAAAGGGGGGACTGCGGTAACTTTTTTCAAAATCCCTCCGATAATTTCCCGCCAGCTCTTGATTTTTACCTGCGGTTGGGATATAATAACAGGGATGAAAAAAGAAATTCCCGCGTAGGCGGGGATGGGAGGTTATTATGTCAGAAGAATGCACCCATGACTGTTCCACCTGCAAGAGCAACTGCTCCTCCAAGAAGGAGAGCTTGATCGAACCCTGCAATCCCCACAGTCATGTCAAAAAAGTAGTCGGTATCGTCAGCGGAAAGGGCGGCGTCGGAAAGTCGCTGGTCACCTCCATGCTGGCCATCACCATGAACCGCCGCGAGCTGAACACCGCCATCCTGGACGCCGACATCACCGGCCCCTCCATTCCGAAGATCTTCGGTGTCAAGGGCCCCGTGTCAGGAGACGATAAGGGCATTTTCCCCGCCGTCTCCAAGATGGGCACCAAGATCATGAGCCTGAACCTCCTCGTGGACGAGGAGACCACCCCCGTGGTATGGCGCGGTCCCGTGATCGCCGGCACCGTCAAGCAGTTTTGGACCGACGTGTACTGGGACACTGTGGACTGGATGTTCGTGGATATGCCTCCCGGAACCGGCGACGTGCCACTGACCGTCTTCCAGTCGCTTCCTCTGGACGGCATCGTGATCGTTACCTCCCCTCAGGAGCTGGTGTCGATGATCGTGGCCAAGGCCGTGAGAATGGCCAAGCTGATGAACATTCCCGTGCTGGGCATCGTGGAGAACATGAGCTATCTTAAGTGCCCCGACTGCGGTAAGGAGATCCCTGTCTTCGGTCAGTCCCACGTGGAAGAGGTGGCAAAGGAATACGGCCTTGAGGTTTTGGCACGCGTTCCTATGGATCCCGCCCTTGCCAATCTGTGCGATAAGGGCGCGCTGGAGCTGATGGAGTGCGACGCCATGGAGGCCGCCGCCGATACCATCGAAAAGAAGCTGAGCTAACACACCGAGGAGTGCCGCCGACAGGCGGCACTCCTTTTGATCGGATTTTCCGCGGGCAGGGCGTCATCCCCTTGGCATTATGCCCGTTTTCCCTTGCCGAATGGGGAAATCTTTTACAAATTCATCAGGGGAATTTTGAAAAAAGTCATTGACAAACCGAAAAGCATTGTGTATAATATATTTTGTGACATTTTGTAAAGAGTTCAAGAGGTTTACCGTATGCGCGTCGATATGACACCGATCCTCACGGGAAGAACGGATACGATCGCCTTCGCCTTCGATTGGGAGGGCGCCGACGAGTTGTTCCCCGAATTTTCCTTTGAAAAGCCGGTTCACGTCGAAGGGCAGGTCGTGGAACGCTCCGGCTGCTTGCTTCTCACGCTGAACGCCGAGGTGCTTTACAAGACCGCGTGCGCCCGTTGCTTAACGGAACTGCACCGCGTCCTGTCCCTCTCTCTTTCCAAATATGCGGCTGTCAAAGGCACCCTGCAGGACGGTGAGGACGACGATTACGTCGTGATCGCCGATTCGGTGATGGAGCTGGACGAGCCGGTCGGAGAGCTTCTGTTCTTAGAGTTACCCTCGAAGGATCTCTGCTCCGAGGATTGCCGCGGCATTTGTCCCAAGTGCGGAAAAAACCGAAACGAAGGGGATTGCGGCTGCAGCACCAAGGAGATCGATCCCAGACTTGCGGTGTTACAGAAGTTTCTGACTACCGAAAATGAGTAATTCATAGCTACTTTGAAGGAGGTGCTAAACCATGGCAGTACCGAAGAGAAAAACATCGAAAGCAAGACGCGATAAGAGACGTTCCAGCACGTGGAAGCTCGTTCTTCCCGGCATGACCAAGTGCCCCAAGTGCGGCGAAGTCGTCCTTCGTCACAGAGTTTGCAAGGCATGCGGAACCTACGCCGGCAAGGAGGTCGTGGCAGTCGACAACGACTGATCCGCGATCTTACGACGATTTTGCATGAGAAAGCCCGCCGCGTCTCCGCGGAGGGCTTTGTTTCCGTAGAGTGGGATTTTTAGAACAATCCGAAGGGAGGCGTTTTTTTGGTTCGTATTCATGAAGTGCAGAGCGGCTCGCTTGCCGACCGTCACGGTGTCAAGCGGGGGGATCTTCTCGTCCGCATCAACGGCAAGGACATCAACGACGTACTGGACTATCGGTATTATATTACCGAGCCGAGGATCCGTCTTCTCATCCATCGTGGCCCCGAGCTCTTTGACGTTGTGATCCGCAAGCCGCGGTATGACGACATCGGTTTGGAATTTGAGACCTTTTTGATGGATGAAAAACGCGCCTGCCGCAATAAATGCATTTTCTGCTTTATCGATCAGCTGCCCGAGGGTATGCGGGAGCCCCTGTATTTTAAGGACGACGATTCCCGCCTGTCCTTCCTGATGGGCAATTATATCACGCTCACCAATATGGACGAGCATGACATCAGCCGTATCATTGAGATGAAGATGTCGCCCATCAATATCTCGGTGCATACCACCGACCCCGACCTGCGCTGCAAGATGCTGAACAACCGCTTTGCCGGCTCCTGCTACGAGACCATGAAGCGGTTTGCCGAGGCGGGAATTGAGATGCACGGTCAGATCGTTCTCTGCCGGGGCGTCAACGACGGAAGCGCGCTTTTACGCACCATGCAGGACCTGGCGGCTCTGCATCCGGCGGTCAGCTCGGTATCCATCGTGCCGGCAGGCATCACCAAATACCGTGAAAAGCTCTATCCTCTGACGCCCTTCAGTCCGGAGGAGTGTCGGGACGTGATCGCCCAGGTGGAGGGCTTTGCCGAGGAGTGCTTCTCCCGCTACGGCAGCCGCATTTTCTTCTGCGGTGACGAGTTCTATATCAAGGGCAAGGTCCGTTTCCCCGGCGAAAGCTATTACGAGGGCTACCCCCAGATCGAAAACGGCGTCGGCATGATCCGATCGATGGCCGACGAATTTTCCCAGGCCATCAAGACCGTTGAGGAGCTGGATCCTCACCGTCCCCGCCATTGCTCGGTGGCGACCGGCGTGGCGGCCTACGGCGTGATCCGCCGCATGGTGGAGGAAATGAAGGGCCGTTGCTATAACCTGAACTGCGAGGTCTACGAGATCAAAAACGAGTTCTTCGGTGAGAACATTACCGTAGCCGGACTGATCACAGGTAAGGATCTCTATCACCAGCTGGTGGGAAAGGATCTGGGAGACGTGCTGTTCTTGCCGTCCGCCATGCTGCGGCATGAGAGGGATCGTTTCCTTGACGACGTGACCCCAAAATGGTTGGAAAACAAACTGAATACGAGGATCGTGTTCTTAGACAACGACGGCTACGCCTTCGTGGAACAGATCCTTGCCCAGTCGTAAGGATAAAGAAAGGAGAGATAGACCATGAGTATGCCGGTCGTTGCCATCGTCGGAAGACCGAACGTTGGCAAAAGCACTCTCTTCAATAAGCTGACGGGGAAGCGGATCTCCATCGTGGAGGACACCCCGGGCGTGACCCGTGACCGCATCTATCATGAGACGGAATGGCGGGGACGCCGCATCATGCTGGTGGATACCGGAGGCATCGAGCCCCGCACCGATAACATGATGCTCCGCTATATGCGTCGGCAGGCCGAGATCGCCATTGAGACGGCCGACGTGATCGTGTTCATCACCGATATTACGGTGGGTATGCTGGACGAGGACCGTCAGATCGGCTCGCTGCTCATGAAGAGCGGGAAGCCGGTCATCCTGGCCGTCAATAAGATCGACCGCATCGGCCCCCCGCCCGCCGAGTTTTACGAATTCTATCAGCTGGGCTTTAAGGACGATCCCATTGCCCTGTCCTCCCTCCACGGAAACGGAACCGGCGATCTTTTGGATCGCGTTCTGGATTATTGCTCCGAGGACGACGAGGAGGAGGGAGAGCTGGACGATGCCATCCGCGTGGCGGTCATCGGAAAGCCCAACGCCGGAAAAAGCTCCATCATCAACCGCATCCTGGGAAGCGACCGTCTCATCGTGTCGGACGTGGCGGGTACCACCCGCGACGCCATCGACTCGGAGGTAGAGAACGAGCACGGGAAATACGTCTTCATCGATACCGCGGGCATTCGCCGTCAGAGCAAGGTAGAGGACCCCGTTGAGAAATACAGCGTTCTCCGCGCCAAGCTGGCGGTGGAGCGAGCCGACGTCTGCGTCATCATGATCGACGCCGAGCAGGGCGTGACCGAACAGGACGAGCGTATCGCGGGCATCGCCCACGAGGCAGGTAAGCCGTCGGTCCTCTGCATCAATAAGTGGGATCTGATCGAGAAGGACAACAATACCGTCAAGGAATTTACCGAAAAGGTCTATCAGGCCTTCTCCTATATGACCTACGCCGAGGTGCTCTACCTGTCGGCCAAGACCGGCCAGCGCGTTGACCGTCTTTACGAGATGATCAACCATGCCTACGAGCAGTCGAAGGTGCGGATCACCACGGGTATGCTGAACGACGTGTTAAGTGACGCCACGGCCCGGGTACAGCCTCCCTCCGATAAGGGACGGTATTTGAAAATCTACTATATGACGCAGGTTGGCATTCAGCCTCCGACCTTCGTGATCTTCTGCAACTCGGTCGAGCTGTTCCATTTCTCCTATCGGCGGTATCTTGAAAACTGCTTAAGAGAGATCTTCGGCTTTAAGGGAACCCCCATCAAGCTCATCATTCGCGAACGAGGGGAGGAGTAAGACCCATGGAATCCACTGCGGTGATCACCGAGGCGCTGACCGAAGCCGTGACCGAAGCGGCCGGCTCGGGAAGCGGCACGCTCGTTGAATTTTTCTATAAGGGTTGGCTTGGACTCTTGGCAGAGCAGGGGAGGATCCCCGTCGCTCTCTGGATCGGCGCCATCGTCCTCTGCGCGCTCCTCGGATACTTCCTCGGCTCAATCAATTTTGCCGTGGTCATCTCCCGTGTGAAGTTCCACGACGACATTCGCCGTCACGGAAGCGGCAACGCGGGCGCTACCAATATGACGAGAACCTACGGCAAGGGGGCAGGTGTTGCTACCCTGGCGGGAGATATTCTCAAGGCGATCGTAACGGTACTGCTGGCGCGGGCTCTTGTGGGCGACGTGTTTGCCTACCTTGCGGGAATGTGCTGTGCCCTCGGTCACGCCTTCCCCTGTTATTACCGCTTTAAGGGCGGTAAGTGCGTGGCCGTCACGGCCGCTATGGCGCTGGCGCTGGAGCCCTTGGCCTTTCTTGCGATCTTCTTGATCTTCGTCGTGATCGTGGGATTTACCAAATACGTGTCCCTCGGCTCAATTGCAGCGGCGATGTTTTATCCCCTGATCCTGCATAATATTATGGAGTCCCGCTTCGGCCACGGTGACCTGCGAATCCTCTTTGTGTTTGTCATCTGTGCCCTTGTGGTGTGGCTCCACCGTGAGAATATCAGGCGGCTTCTTGCGGGTACCGAGAATAAATTGAACCTGAAAAAGGGGAAAAAGGATGAGGAAAAGAAGGAAAAATAACTTTTTTTCGAAATCCTATTGCAATTTTCCAAAACTTGTGTTATACTTACTGAGTATGATTTTTCAATGATTGAAATCGTTGTCATTCCGATATACAGATGGAGGTGTCAATTCATGGCAAAGTGTGATATCTGCGGAAAGGGCGTTGTCTTCGGTCTCAACGTTTCCCACTCTAACCGCAAGACCAACAGAACCTGGAAGCCTAACGTAAGAAAGGTCAAGGCTGTTGTCAACGGCACGAACAAGACCGTTCACGCCTGCTCCCGTTGCCTGCGCTCGGGAAAAGTGACCAGAGCAAACTGATTGCAAACAGAAATTGCCTGCAAGACCGACCGTGTCTCTCTTGACTCCGGTCGGTCTCTTTGTCGTTAAGTAAGGACGCTCGTGTCCCTGCCGTGGCGCAAGCCCCGAGGCTTGGCCCCCTACACCCACGGACAACGCAAAAAATAAGCGCCGTGGGGCGCTCGGCTGGACCGATGCGCGAACACGGCGGCATATTTTTTCTTGAAGCTCAAAGCTCGGCGGAAAGCTCCTCCGTTGCCTCGGTCTCAAGCGCTCCCTCCTCCTCCTGACGCTGAAGCTCGGCAAAGTAGGCGTCGATGACGCTGGTCTCGAGGAGCTGTCGGAATTCGGAGTTGATGGGGTGGATGATGTCCCGATAGGTGTTATCGGGGTTCTTGCGGCTTGGCATCACGATGAAATACTTGTCCCGGGTGTTAATAACCTTGATGTCATGAAGGGCCAGCTGATGGTCGAAGGTGACCGAGACAATGGCCTTCATAGGGCCTTCGCTTGAGAACGTTTTGCGGATTTTGATATCTGTGATTTGCATGGCAGGCCTCCGGGCTTAAAATGTGAGAATGTTTTTTCGAAAATGACATATATATTATATTGGTTTATTATGTCCATACTTCTACCGAAACATTAGTTTTTTACAAAATTTTTTTGAACTTTTTGCTAATTGGATAAACGGCGACCCCTTAGCGGGCCTCCGACAGACCAAAAACAGGAAAGGGCCTACGACGATGCGAAGAGATGAACTGAATACCGTCATGAAAAACGCCGTCCGTATCCATTTTGTGGGAATCGGTGGCATCAGTATGTCCTCCCTTGCCGCCATTACCCGCGAGCAGGGCTATGAGGTTTCGGGAAGCGATCGCGTCATGAGCAAGCTCACCGAGCGCTTACAAAAGAGCGGCATCACGGTACACGAGGGCCATAATGCTCAATGGGTGCAGGGGGCCTCACTCGTGGTCTATACGGCGGCGGTGCACGGGGATAATCCCGAGCTTGCCGAGGCCGAGCGGCTGGGTATTCCGCTTTGCACTCGTGCTGCCTATCTCGGATGGCTCATGAGCGGCTATCGGGAGCGGATCGGCGTGGCGGGTACCCACGGCAAGAGCACCGTGACCTCTATGCTCACCGAGATTTACCTGGCAGGCGAGCTGAACCCTACGGTGGTCAGCGGCGCAGAGCTGCGGGAGATGGGGGGCGCCTACCACATCGGCGGAGAGGACTATTTCCTCTTCGAGGCCTGTGAATACTGCGATTCCTTCCTGTCCTTCTGCCCTACCACGGCGGTGGTCACCAACGTGGACTACGATCACGCCGATTATTTCAAGACGATGGATCAGCTCATCGCCTCCTTCCGCCGCTATATCGGCTACGCCGAGCGGGCGGTACTGAATTTTGACGATCCCGAATCGGTGCTCCTTGCCGAGACCTATGACGGCGAGGTGATCTCCTACGCTCTCGATCATGAGGCCGACTACACGGCCAAGAACCTGACGTGGGAGCGGGGCTGCGCCTCCTTTGATCTGGTGGGGAAGGGAAGCGTTCTCTGCCGCCTTCGCCTGTCGGTGCCGGGCAAGCATAACGTTCTCGACGCCCTTGCTGCCTCTGCCGCCGCCCTGACCTGCGGTGCCACCCCCGAGGCGGTGGTGAAGGGCCTTGCCGCCTTCGGCGGCGCAAAGCGGCGCTTTGAATATATGGGAAAGACCGAGGCCGGCGCGTTGATCTTCAATGACTATGCCCATCATCCCTCGGAGCTTCGTGCCACCCTGTCGGCGGCCAAGGCCTTGGGATATCGCCTGGTAGCGGTCTTCCAGCCCCATACCTACTCCCGCACGGCGACCTTCTTTGAGGATTTTGCCGCCTCCTTCGGAGATGCCGACGAGGTCATTTTTGCAGACATCTACGCGGCACGAGAGGAAAATGTCTACGGTGTCACGTCGGCGCTGCTGGCCGACAAGACACCCGGTGCCGTTTGCCTTCACGACCGCCGGACCATCGCAGACCACCTTCTTGCCACGTCGGGAGAGGGGGATCTGATCCTCATTCTCGGCGCCGGCGATATTCTGAAGCTGGGCGAGTTGCTTCTTTCCGAATAAGTTCAAAAGAGCTGCCGCACGCCGGTGGCTCTTTTTTGTTACAACCTACGGTTGAGTTTGAGTTGCCGTTGCGGTTATTGCCATTTGGCCGAAAATCGGTTATAATAAAACCATGGCGACAAGATTTTACAGAAAGAGAGCGAAAACCATGACCATCGGTGAAAAGATCAAAGCCCTCCGTCAAGCGAATAACGTGACACAGGAAAAGCTTGCCGAATACCTAAACATCACGTACCAATCGGTTTCCAAATGGGAGAACAACAACGCGCTCCCCGATATCTCTCTTGTGGTACCCCTTGCCAATTTTTTCGGCGTCAGTATTGATGAGCTATTTGATTATGGCATGCAAGGGGAAGAAGCAGAAATTGAATCCTATGACAAAAGGGACTATGATTTAGCACATCATAAAACGCCCGAAACGATTCGGGAGCGTATTGCACTTTGGCGTGAAGCCCTTCAGAAATATCCGCGAAATTTCCGTTGCCTTCAACAGCTTGCCTACGCCCTTCATGACACGCTGGATCGGTCTTTTGAAGAAGACTGTTATCAGGAAAACGCAAAAGAGGTCATTTCTATATGTGAAAGGATTCTGCGGGACTGTACCGATAACGCAATTCGGTCAAGTGCCATTCAAATCTTGGTTTTGACCTATTCAAGGTCTTATCTTACTGTTGCCGATGAGGGAAAAGCGGTCAAGTATGCGGAAATGGCGGACAGTATTTATGTCTGCCGCGAGATCTTGCTTGAACACGCTTATTATACCGAGCAGGGCAAAAAGGAAGCGCAAAGTCATAAGCATTTTAATAATTTGACTTTTATGGATTTTCTGACCGGTAATCTGATCTGTGGTCCCCAACGCTCGCCGGAGGACACGATTTTTGCTATGAAGTCGGCAAAGACTCTGTGGGAAACCCTGATCTATGACGGAAATTTTCTCTTCTTCCATAGTCGCATGGGGCTAATTTGCTCAATCTTGGCGCAAAATTATGCCAAGCTTGAAAATCGCGAGGAAACGATACACTATCTGCAGGAAGCCTATGGCCATGTCAAGGCGTTTGACGAAATGCCAACGGAGAGGGATGTCTCCTTTACCTCGGTGTTTGTTTGTGAAGCGACCTCGGCACGCCATCCGATGGATTCCTGTATGGAGAGTTTTTTGGCCGATTTGCGAAAGCCCTGCTTCGACTTCCTCCGCGAGGACGAGGCGTTTCTTGCCCTGATGATATAATCCGACCCGTTACAGAACCATCGACAAAGTGCTTAAAAATGTTTACATTCTTAAGCACTTTTTTTCATGCTCACCCATGACAAGTTCCTTGACTTTTGTGAAAAAATGTGATATAATGACAATGATTGTGTGAAAATGAACATCGGCGCCTTTTCAAACCATATCACAGACGAAAGGAACGGTCAACTTATCATGAGTTCTGCACGAAGAGCCGAGATCCGCGAACTTCTGCAATGCAAGCCCTTTCTTTCCCTTCACGAGCTGGAGGAACGCTTCCCCGACGTCTCCTCCATGACCCTTCGCCGTGACATCGAGTATTTCGAAAAGCAGGGTGAGGCCATCAAGGTCCGGGGGGGCGCACGCTCCATGAAATTCATCACCACCTCCATGGAGGACGCCTTCAGTCTGCGTCTCCACGAAAACGCCGGCGCCAAGGAACGGGTGGCAAGACGGGCCCTGTCCCTTCTTGAGACGGGACGCTCCATTTTCCTTGATTCCGGTACTACGGTCCTGCGATTGGCGGAAATGATGCCCGACGAGCGGATCACCGTCACCACCACCGGCTTAAACGTAGCGATCGAGCTGATGAAGAAGGACATGCCCATCGTCAACATCGTGGGCGGTATGATCAACCGCGACAACATTACGGTATCGGGTAACCAAGCGCTCCATTTCCTGGAAAGCATTAACATCGACATGGCCTTTATCGTCCCCTCCGGCGTTTCCGCCAAGGACGGTCTGACCTGCGGCAATTATATCGACTGCGAGCTGAAAAGGCTGGTGGTGGAAAAGGCCAGAAAGGTGGTCCTGCTCATGGACAGCTCCAAGCTGAACAAGAGTCTGCCTTATACCTTCTGTTCCCTTGACGCCATCGACTGCATCGTCACCGACGGGGAGCTTCCCTACGACATGACCGAGCGTGCCAAGCAGGCCGGTATCACCATACTTCTGGCATAAACCGCTTCGGCGATTTATCATAAATTTATTTATTATAACCTTTTCATAAGGAGGAAACAACATGGCAACAGTAGTGATCATGCCCCGTCAGGGACAGAGCGTGGAAAGCTGCGTCATCACCGAGTGGAAGAAAAAAGTCGGTGACAAGGTCGCAGAAAAAGACGTTCTCTTCTCTTACGAGACAGACAAATCCAGCTTCGACGAGCTGGCAACGGTAGAGGGAACTCTTCTTGCCGTCTTTGCCGAAGAGGGCGACGACGTGGAGTGTCTGCTCCCCGTATGCGTCATCGGACAGGAGGGTGAGGACATCTCGGCTCTGATCCCCAAGAAGGAAGAGGCCGCCGCGTCCGCAGCCGAAGCCCCCAAGGCCGAGGAGGCCCCCAAGGCAGAGGCCGCAGCTCCTGCTCCCGCCGCCGCAACCGGTTCGGCAAACGAGGGCGGACGCCTGAAGATCTCCCCCAGAGCAAGACATCTGGCCGAGCGCACCGACGCCGACCTCTCCCGCGCCGTTCCCACCGGCCCCAACGGCCGCATCATTGAGCGCGACGTCAACACCCTGCTGGACAAGGGTTACACCAACGCTGACAAGCCTGCCACGGCCGCTCCTGCCGCCGCTCCCGTGGCTGCTGCCGCCGCTGCTGCCGCCGAGGACTACACCGACGTGAAGCTGACCAACATCCGCAAGGTCATTGCCAAGTCGATGCACGCCTCCCTTTCCAACATGGCGCAGCTCACCCTCAACTCCTCCTTCGACGCTACCCAGATCATGGCGTACCGTGCACAGCTGAAGGCAAACGGCGAAAAGCTGGGCATGAATAATATCACCATCAACGATATCGTGCTGTACGCCGTTTCGAGAACCATTCTGGAGCACAAGGACCTGAACGCCCACTATCTGGACGATAAGGACGTGATCCGTTACTTCAACACCGTCAACATCGGTATCGCCGTTGACACCGACCGCGGCCTCCTCGTTCCCACCGTTTTCGGTGCCGAAAAGATGTCGCTGAACACCCTGTCCGGCGAGGCCAAGAACGTGATCAAGGCGGCTCAGGCCGGCCAGATCTCCCCCGACAAGCTGAAGGGTGCCTCCTTCACCGTCACCAATCTGGGCGCTATGGGTATCGAGAGCTTTACTCCCGTGATCAATCCTCCCCAGACCGGTATCCTGGGCGTTGACGCCATCACCTACCGCGTGAAGGCCGACGGCACGACTTACCCCGCCATGGGCCTCTCCCTCACCTTCGACCACCGCGCCCTGGACGGCGCTCCCGCCGCCAAGTTCCTGAAGGCCCTTTGCGATAACCTCGCAAACTTCAACCTTCTGCTGGCCAAGTAAGAGGAGGGACGACCATGTACGATCTGATTATTCTCGGCGGCGGCCCCGCCGGTTACAACGCAGCCGAAAGAGCCGCCCACGGCGGTATGAAGACCCTGCTCATCGAGGGCCGTGCCCTGGGCGGTGTCTGCCTGAACGAGGGCTGCGTTCCTACCAAGACTCTCCTGTATTCCGCCAAGATCTTTGACTACGCCAAGCACAGCGCCGAGTACGGCGTAAAGTTCGACGGCGCCTCCATCGATCACAGCGCCGTCATCGACCGTAAGGGCAGAGTTGTTAAGACCCTGGTCGGCGGTATCGGCGCTTCCATGAAGCGTGCCGGCGTCGAGGTCGTTAATGCCTACGGCGAGATCCTCAGCCGTTCGGCCGAGGGCTTCACCGTCAAGGCCGGCGACAAGGAATACGTTGGCGCCAAGCTGCTGATCTGCACCGGCTCTACCGCTGCCGTTCCTCCCATTCCCGGACTCCGTGAGGCCGTTGCTTCCGGCTTTGCCATGACCAACCGCGAGATCCTCGATATGAAGAAGGTTCCCGAAAAGCTGGTGGTCATCGGCGGCGGTGTCAT
>SVSM01000018.1 GCA_015064295.1 Oscillospiraceae bacterium
TCCTCTGCTGGGCGACGGCAAGTACGGTATCAATCGGGAGGATAAAAAGGAGGGCTATAAGTTTCAGGCCCTTTATTCCTACTCCCTGACCTTTCACGGCGGCGAGCTTCTTTCCTATCTTGAGGGCAAGACCTTTACCGTCTCCCCCGACAGGATCTATTTCCTCTCGCGCTTCGGCTCGGTTGCCCTTCCCAAGGAGGGGACGAAATGAGTTATCTTATCGCCCTGGCAGCAGGACTGCTGACAGCGCTTCCTCTGCTCTTTGACGAGCTGTTCCTTCTCCCGTGGTTTTCCCTTGTTCCCCTCTTTTGGATCGCCAAGGAAAAGAAGGCGGCCTATCGGCACGGCCTCGTCTTTTCCCTCGGCTATTACGCCATTCTCTATCACTGGTTCTGCTATCTCTATCCCATGGATTTTGCCGGCTTTGACAAGACCGGCAGTATCCTTGTGGTCGCCGTTGCCTGGGTGGGGATGTCCCTGATGCAGGGTATCGGCACCGCATTCGTTCCCTTCTTCTACCGACGTTTAACCGAAAACCGCCGGCCGATTTTAGCTCCCTTTGCCGCCGCCTCGCTGTGGTGCGTCATGGAGTGGCTCCAAACGCAGTTTTGGTTCGGGGTTCCCTGGGGGCGGCTGGCGGTCACGCAGTACACCAAGCTTCCCCTGATCCAAAGCGCCTCCCTCTTTGGCTCCCTCGGCGTGGGATTTCTGATGGTGCTGGTCAACGGATTTCTTGCCCTTGGGATCGAAAGCCTTCGAAAAACCCGCAACCCGAAGCAGCCGGCCATTCTTGTGGCGATCTTACTGTTCGTTACGAATTTCGCCTTCGGCCTTGTGGCGATGCACGTCCCGATGAGAGGCGAAAATACCTTCGTGGCCGCTGCCATCCAGGGCAATATCGCCTCGGGTGATAAGTGGGCAGACGATTCCCTTTCCACCTCTCTTGCCATCTACACCACGCTGACCGAACAAGCCGTCAAGGAAAGCGGGGCCTCCCTTGTGGTATGGCCCGAGACCGTCATCACGGCTGACCTGGCCGCCCCCGGCTCAAGTGCCCGTACCGCCATTTCGGAGCTTGCTGAGCGTACCGGCGTGCATATCGCCGTCGGCGCCTACGACACCGAAAACGGCAGCACCTACAACGCCGTCTATCTCTTTGAGCCCGACGGCACCGTGAACGAGTCGATCTACCGAAAGCGTCACCCGGTTCCCTTCGGGGAATATCTCCCCATGCGGGGCGTTATGGTAGCCCTTCTTCCCTTCTTGGGAGAGATCAATATGCTCTCCTCCGATCTGGAAGCGGGAGATTCTCCCGCCTTATTTGAGAGCGATCTCGGCACCATGGGAGCGCTTATTTGCTTTGACTCCATTTATGAAACGCTGACGCTGGATTCGGTGCGCCAGGGCGCCCAGCTGATGCTCCTCTCCACCAACGATTCCTGGTACAAGGACTCCGCCGCCGTTTATCAGCACAACGGACACGCCGTTCTTCGTGCGGTGGAGACGGGACGCCCCATCGTCCGCGCCGCCAATACCGGGATTTCCTCCGTCCTTTCCGAGAAAGGGGAGGTTTTGTCCCATCTTGATCCCCTCATTTCCGGCTATGTTGCTCACGAGGTGACGACCTGCTCCCGCACCACCCTCTATACCGTCATCGGCAATCTGATCGTATGGGTATCCTTTGGGTATCTGGCCTTGCTCCTGGGACTTCGCGTGAGGGATCGGTATTCGCCTGCCGACGCTTCCTGATCCGCCCCCACGATGCTTACTCACTCGCTGAACTGTCACAATGTGTTCAGCGAGTGCTCCTTTTGAAAGGATTTTGCTATGCTTTATAACCCCTTTCGAGGCCTGTCCCGTCGGGAATGGTGCCTCTACCTCGTCTCTCTTGCCGTCGTCCTCATCTCCAATTTCGTTTCCGGTGCTCCCGATCCCGTCAATCTCCTTGGTACCGTCATCGGTGTGACGGTCCTGATCTTAGCGGCAAAGGGAGACGTATGGAGCCAGGTTCTTGCGATCCTGTTTTCGATCTTCTACGCCATCACCTCCTACCGCTTTGCTTACTACGGCGAGATGATCACCTATCTCGGAATGTCGGCGCCGATCGCCCTTCTGTCGGTCATTTCATGGCTGAAGAACCCCTACCAAAAGGGGGAACACGAGGTCAAGATCCATCGCCTAACCAAAAAGCAGACGGCTTGGATGCTTCTTCTGACCGTCCCGGTGACGGTACTCTTTTATTTCCTGCTCAAGATGTTCGGAACGGCGAATCTTCCAATCAGTACCGTTTCCGTTACCACCAGCTTTTTGGCCTCCTGTTTACTGTTGCTCCGCAGCTCCTATTACGCCCTCGCTTATGCGGCAAACGATCTGGTGCTGATCACCCTATGGATCTTGGCAACCATTGAGGATCTTTCGTTTCTTCCCATGATCTTCTGCTTCGTCATGTTCCTGATCAACGATCTCTACGGCTTTGTCAGCTGGAAGCACCGTGAAAAGCGGCAAATCGATGCCTGACAGTCATTTTTTCAAAAAACGCTTTACAAACTTCCCGAAATCCGTTAAAATATTCTTATACCACGTATCTATCTTAGGAGGTTCCCTTTGGAAAACAACCAGCTTCAAAAGCGTTACGGTCTCTTCACCGCCATCTGCATGGTGGTGGGCATCGTCATCGGCTCGGGCGTCTTCTTTAAGGCCCAAGACATTCTGAAATACACGGGCGGCAATCTGCTCCTCGGCATTCTGGCGTGGATCATCGGCGGCGTCGTCATGATCATCTGCGGCTTCAATTTTGCCAATTTTGCCACCAAGTATCTGAAGGTCAACGGTGTTGTGGACTACGCCGAGGCTATCGTCGGTGAGAAATACGCCTATATGATCGGTTGGTTCTTGACCACCATCTATTACCCCGCCATGACCTCGGTTTTGGCTTGGGTCTCGGCACGGTACACCCTGGTCCTCTTTGACGTCAACGCCGACATCACGAGCGGGCTCTGCATGGCTCTCGGCGCCTTTTATCTCTGCCTGGCCTACGCGCTGAACATTCTGTCCCCCAAGCTGGCAGGAAAATTCCAGGTCAGCGCCACCGTCATTAAGCTGATCCCCTTGGCCATCATCGTGGTGGTCGGCACCATCGTCGGCCTTGTCAACGGCAACACCACCGAGGCCTTCACACAAGCTTTCGTTAGCGGCGGAGGCGATCCTTCCAGTATTTTTGCCGGTATCGTGGCGGCCGCCTTTGCCTATGAGGGGTGGATCATTGCCACCTCCATCAACGCCGAGCTGAAGGATGCCAAGCGCAACCTTCCCATTGCTTTGGTTGCCGGAACCGTCATTATTATGGTGGTCTACGTGACCTACTTTATCGGCCTCACCGGCGGCGCTTCCATCGATACCCTTCGAAACGAGGGCGCCACCACCGCCTTTACCAACCTCTTCGGTAACGTGGGCGGTACGGTGCTGAACGTTTTCATCGTCATCTCCTGCCTCGGCACGCTGAATGGCCTGATGCTGGCCTGCACCCGCTCCCTCTATTCCCTCTCGGCAAGAAACTCCGGCCCTGCACCCACCGTCTTCTCGCAGCTCGATCCCCACACCAATATGCCGACAAACTCCGGCGTTCTGGCGCTCCTTTTCTGCGGTGCGTGGTACTTCTACTTCTACGCCGCCAATCTGACGGCGCCTGTATTCGGCCCCTTCAGCTTTGATTCTTCGGAGCTTCCGATCATTACCATTTACGGCATGTATATTCCGATCTTCATTGCCTTCATCAAGAAGGAGGGCAAAAATCATATTTTCAAGAATGCCGTGATGCCCGCACTCGCGGTTATCGCTTCCCTGTTTATGGTCGGCATCACCGTTTACGCTCACGGCGTGCGTCCCTATCTCGCCGCTGCTGAAAACGGTCAGTTCTCTTTCCCTGTTCTCTTCTATTTCATCGTCTTTGCCGTGATCATGGTAATCGGCGCACTGTTGTATCGAAGGAAAAAGGGTTAACCCGAAAGAAAGCTTTTCTTCTCATTGCAATTTAAATAAGCACCTGCCTGCGCAGGTGCTTTTCTCTGTGACGTGTGTCCGATTTAGATGCAAAACCGTGTGTGGCTGATTTAGATGCACACTGTTTTTGCAGAGGGTAGACTACCCCCTTGGCGATGATGGGAGCTGCACTTGACCGCTATCTACCGGGGCGCAACGCCATGCTTGCAACGAGTCCTATGTATTTTTGGCTTTTCTTACAACCTGTGTTTTAGCGATGGAATCACCTAAGCGTTTGCCTTTTTTAACTAAAACCACAATGCCTTCAATCTGCACGATTACATATGTAACGTTTCGCAATATCAAACTGCCAAAAGATGCTTTTTCTCCCGTTTCGGAATTAAGAATTATCAGTCCACAGATAAGTTTACCCAGACTTCTTCGTCCAAACAAGCAATCCTTAAATAAACAATATAGAGGTAACCATGCAAGCCCCATAAGAAATCCCGCAGAAGCTAACATCTTGATGCTTGGATAAAGCAGGTATTCAGGGTTGCTTCCGGGACCATACAACATAAGGGCCATGGCAACACCGAACATAATATTCCAGTCAATTACAAATGCCAAAAATCTTCGAATGAGAATCTTAAAGTCCATATCTTCCCCCTTTATTTGGTTGTGTCTTATTATACTACAAATATGTAAATATTTCAACCGTTTCGCCGGTTTGAATCTGTCTACAGACCCGAAAATGCCCGAAATGCATCTACAAAATTTCGAAAAAATTTAGAGTCGAAAAGTGAAGTTGCGGCTTCGCCGCAGTGATGTTGTGCTGACGCACAGTGATGTATTGCGCCTGCGGCGCAAAGTGATGTGATGTGTTCCGCCTCACGCACGAAGCGCACATCACTGACGAAGTCAACATCACGCCCGAAGGGCACATCACGTTCCGCGCAAGCGGAACACATCGTTGAAAAAAGCACTTGCCTCGGCAAGTGCTTTTTTCTGGCTGGGATAGCTGGACTCGAACCAGCGAATGCAGGAGTCAAAGTCCTGTGCCTTACCGACTTGGCGATATCCCAATATGTTTGGTATTATATCACATTTTGCAATGCCTGTCAACGGGTTTCCCGAAAAAAGACAGAACGCGACACGATCGGCGACGCCACGTTCCCCAAATCTCTCTCTTGCAATTACAACATCGCTTACCATCGTGTCCTCTTTCATAAAACCCGCTCCGCCTCGAATATGAACATTTTTTGAATTTTAGGGGAATCCCCTTGACTTCCCACCTTAAATGGTATATACTGTTATGGCTATGGAGGCATAGCTCAGTTGGTCAGAGCGTTCGGTTCACATCCGAGAGGTCGAAGGTTCGAGCCCCTCTGTCTCCACCATCAAAACGACGTGTCAACACGTCGTTTTTTTCTTGCCTCCTTGGCTACCTCCGTCATCCGTCGGCAGCAAAAGGACGGCTTCCGGCACGTTATTCACCAAAACGATACGAATTTCGGTGGTTTCGTTCACAAAAATCAAGTATAATGGAGTCATACAACCGAAAGTGAGGGAAACCATGCGTTTTCGAGATAAACTGATTCGTTTTTTCAGCGGGCGCTACGGTATTGACGAGCTGAGCCGCTTCCTGTTTCTTGTCTATCTGATCGCCGCCATTACGCTGTCGATCGTTGAGTTTTTCTGTACGAGCCCGGTTCTGTTTGCCGTTCACGGATTACTGACCGTTCTTGCCGTCTACGTTATCTTCCGCACCCTATCGCGGAGCATCTACCGCCGCCAAGCGGAAAACCGCAAGTTTTTGGCCCTGCGTGAGCGCCTGATCGGCTGGTTCCGTCTTCAGAAAAGCAAGCACCGCGACCACAAAACGCACGTCTACCGCAAGTGTCCCTACTGCAAATCGGTGCTCCGCTTGAAGAAGGTCAAGGGAGAGCATCGCGCCGCTTGTCCCCGTTGCGCCAAGAGCTTTGACGTCGTGATCCGATAACCGAAACCGAGGGCTGTTAACGCCTTCGGTTTTCTAATTTTTTTGGCGGTTTTCGGCACGGTTGGATAGAGAATTCCCTTGACAAACGACACAAATTGTAGTAGAATAAAATGTGAATATTATTTCCAAAAATTCATAAGGAATTCACTATGAAACTGGATCCCGTCGTAAAGAAAGAAACCTGTTTTCTCGTTGTCGGCGAGTGTATTCTGACTGCACTGATGCTGGCCGTATTCCTGCTTTTGAGGAAGTGCGATCTTTTGGTGCTGATCGGCTCCTTGGTTGGCACCCTGCTTGCCATCGCTAACTTTTTCGTGATGTGTCTGACCATCCAAAAAGCCGTTCATTCCGAGGAAAAGGACCGCGCCAAGATCGTCCGCGCCTCTCATTCCACGCGGCTTATGCTGATCGCTCTCGTCATCATCCTCTGTCTTGCGGTCTTTAAGCTGAACGTGTTTGCTACGCTGATTCCACTGCTCTTTCCGACGATCATTCAGTTTGTTCGCGGTCTTACCATGAAAAACGACGAGTAAACCCGTCTTATCCGAGGTCATTTCATGAAATCTTCCACCAAGGACAGGGTAATCGATGCCCTACTCATCACCATGATGATCCTTCCCTTTTTGGGAGCCATGGCGCTGAATATTCTGACCAAGCCCCTCTCCGAGGGAATTACGGTCACCGGCGCGCAGATCTACTTCACCATCGATATGCCACTTCAGCCTCTTTATATCACCGAGGCCCAGGTGGTATCCGTAGCCGTAGTGATCGCCCTCCTCGGTCTCTGCCTGTTCCTCACCCGTAAGTTATCCATCCGCCCGATCTCCAAGCGTCAGGTCATTGCCGAGATGATCGTGGAGACGATGGACAAGCTGGTGGCAGGCAACATGGGGCAGCGTTTTATGGGATTTGCCCCCTTTATTGCCGCGATCCTCGGTCTGTCGGCTCTGTCCAGCTTGTGCAGCCTGCTGGGGCTCTTCCCCCCCACCTCCGATATTAACATCGTGGCCGGCTGGGCGATCCTGGTCTTTATCCTGATTACTTACTATAAGCTGAAGGGCGGCGTGCTTCCCTACCTGAAGGGATTCCTTGAGCCGATCCCCGTCATGCTTCCCATGAACATTTTGAGCGAATTCTCTACCCCCGTTTCCATGGCCTTCCGTCACTACGGAAACGTCATGTCGGGGTCGGTCATTGCGGTGCTCATCGCCGCTGCTCTATCCGGGCTTTCAAGCCTGGTTTTGGGATGGCTTCCCGGCGCGCTGGGAGATATTCCCTTCCTTCGGGTTGGCCTTCCCGCCGTTTTGTCCCTGTATTTTGATATTTTCAGCGGTTGTATGCAGGCCTTTATCTTCGCCATGCTGACCATGCTGAACGTATCCATCGGCTTCCCCGAGGAGCTGTATGAAAAGCGGCAGGCCAAGAAGCTTGCCAAAAAAGCAAACAAATAAATTTTACCATACACATCATTTTTTTTGGAGGTACTGTTATGGAACTCGCGATTGCTATTGTTTTAGGTTGTTGTGCTTTGAGCGCCGGCATCTGCATGGGTGTCGGAGCTATCGGCCCCGCTTTCGGTGAAGGTAACGCCGTTGCCAGATCCTGCGAAGCCATCGGTCGTCAGCCCGAAAGCAAAAGTGCCGTCACCTCGACGATGATTATGGGATGTGCCATCACCGAGACCACAGGTATCTACTCGCTGGTTATCGCCATCCTTTTGATCTTCGTTGCGCCCAACCTATTTGTCAACATTCTGAAGAACGCCCTGTAAGACGGGAAAAACGCAAGAAGCCGTACCGTTTCTTACCGAAAGGATTTTGCATTCCATGAACGTTCAGACACTTGACGTCATTTCCGTCAACCTCTGGAGCATTCTCATCTCCCTTGCCAATCTGGCCCTGATCTTTTGGGTCGTGAAGAGGTTTCTTTTCAAGCCGATCAAGAAGATGCTGGCCGAGCGCCAAGGCGCCGTAGACAGCATCTACGGAAAGGCCGAGGAGGCCCGCCGTGAGGCTGAGGAGAACCGTTCCCTGTATGAGGATAAGCTAGCTCACGCCAACGAGGAAGCTGCCGCACTGCTCCGCGCCGCAAACGAGCGTGCCCGCCGTACCGAGGAAGAGATCGTGGGAGAGGCCAACCGCAAGGCAGCCGCTACCCTGAAAAAGGCCGATGAGGACATTGCCTTTGAGAAAAAGCGAGCCTTAAATGAGCTGAAAAACGAGATCGCCGGCATTTCCCTCAGCATCGCCGAAAAGGTGATCGAGCGTGAGATCCGCGAAGAGGACCACACCGCCCTGATCGATCGCTTTATCTACGATCTGGACGGCGGAAAGGCCGAGGAATAACCGATGGCTGACGTCATAAAGGAATACGGAAAGGCCCTGTACGAGCTATCCGTTGAAGATAACCGCCAGTCGGACTATTTGGGGCAGGTGCGCTACCTAAACAAGCTGCTCCGTGAAACGCCCGATCTGCTTTCTCTGCTCCGTGCCCCCTCCATTCCCAAGGAGGAACGGATGGCCGTCATCGACCGCGTCTTTGCGAATCGGATCGAGCCCTATCTCTGCTCCTTCCTCAAGCTGATGACCAAGCGGGGGCATGCCTCTGCGATCTTGCCCTGCCTTGCGGAGTACGAGAGGCTTTGGTACGAAAACAGCGGCATCGTGATCGCAGAGATCACCACGGCCGTTCCTCTCTCCTCCAGGCAAAAGAGCCGCCTGCTCGACAAGCTGGAGGCCTACGTGGGAAAATCGGTGGAAATGCGCTGCTCCCTTGACGAGTCAGTCCTCGGCGGCGTCTCGATCATGCTGGACGGCAAGCTGCTTGAAGGCAGTATCAAGGGCCGTCTTGACACCTTCCGCGAGCATCTTGGCGGAAAAACCCTATAATTTACGAATCGAATCGCCTTTATAAGGCCCGGAGACGATCATGAATTTGAATCCCGAAGAAATCAGCAGTATCATTAAAGCCGAGATCCGGCATTTTGAAAACAAGACGCGGCAGACCGAGGTCGGCACCGTCATCCTGGTTGGTGACGGCATTGCCCGCGCTCACGGTCTCGACCACTGCATGGCAAACGAGCTTCTCGAATTTGAGGGCGGCGATCTCGGCATGGCCCAGAATCTGGAGGAGGACTCGGTCTCCATTGCAATCCTGAGCAACGAAAGCGACATCAAAGAAGGTACCGTCGTACGCCGCACCGGCAAGGTTGTCAGCGTGCCGGTGGGTGACGGTATGCTGGGGCGTGTGGTTAACGCCCTCGGCAAGCCCATTGACGGAAACGGCCCTATCTTCACCACCGAGACCCGTCCCATTGAATCGGAGGCCCCCGGCATCATTCGCCGCAAGAGCGTCGATACCCCTCTGCATACCGGTATCAAGGCCATCGACTCCATGATCCCCATCGGACGGGGCCAGCGTGAGCTGATCATCGGTGACAGACAGACCGGTAAGACCTCCCTTGCCCTGGATACCATCATCAATCAGAAGGATTCCGGCGTGCTTTGTGTCTACGTGGCCATCGGACAGAAGAACTCCACCGTGGCTCAAATTACCGAGACCCTCCGTCAGGCAGGCGCTCTTGACTATACCGTCATCGTTTCGGCAACGGCCTCCGAGGCCTCACCCCTTCAATACATCGCTCCTTATACCGGCTGCGCCATTGCCGAGTATTTTATGGCACAGGGGAAGGACGTGCTGATCGTCTACGACGATCTTTCCAAGCACGCCGTGGCCTACCGTGCCCTCTCCCTGTTGATCCGCCGTCCTCCGGGACGCGAGGCCTACCCCGGTGACGTCTTCTACCTTCATTCCCGTCTCCTGGAACGCGCCGCCCGCGTGGCCCCCGAATACGGCGGCGGCAGCATTACGGCTCTGCCGATCATTGAGACCCAAGCCGGCGACGTTTCGGCCTATATTCCCACCAACGTCATCTCCATTACCGACGGCCAGATCTTCCTTGAGACCGAGCTCTTCCACGCGGGTATCCTTCCCGCCGTAAACCCCGGCATCTCGGTCAGCCGTGTGGGCGGCAGCGCCCAGATCAAGGCTATGAAGAAGGTTTCGGGATCCCTCAAGCTCCTCTACTCACAGTTCCGGGAGCTTCAGAACTTTGCCCAGTTTGGCTCGGATCTCGACGCCGACACCAAGGCGCGTCTTGCCCAAGGTGAACGCATCGTGGAGATCTTAAAGCAGGACCGTAACGCCCCCGTTTCCGCCGGCTGCCAGGTAGCCATCGTCTACGCCGCCGTCAACAACCTGTTGGCCGACGTGCCGATCGGACAGGTCAAGCGCTACGAAAAGGAGCTTTATTCCCATCTTGAAACTCACCACCGCGAGCTGCTACAGCGCTTGGAGCAGGGCTTCTACGAGGATACCGACCGGGACGAGCTGGATCGTAGCTTGCGGGAATTTACCAATCATTTTAACAGTATCGCCGAATAACGGCGCGAAGGACATTCCACATGGGAGCCAACATCAAACAGATCCGATCCCGCATCAAAAGCGTGGATTCCACCCTGCATATTACCAAGGCCATGCAGCTGGTCGCCTCCTCCAAGGTAAGACGTGCTAAGTTGTCGGCTGACGGCGCCGCCGTGTACGCCGATGCCATGAGGGACGCCTTTCTCAACCTGGTTTCCCGGGACACCGAGAAGTCGATCTTTGTGACTCCCCCAAAGATCGGCGTTACCTGCTATCTCCTGATCGCCGGAGATCGGGGTTTAGCCGGCGGCTATAACGGCAATCTCTTCCGTCTGGCAACGGCCGAGGCCGCAGGCCGCAGGTGTGTCTATCTTCCGATCGGCAAGCGTGCTGCCGACTTTTGTCAAAGACAAGGCCTTCCGACCCTGTCGGAGCGCTCCTACTCCTCCGAGAAGCTATCCGATCTCCAGCTTTCAGAGATCGCCGCACTGCTTTGCGATGGCTTTCGGGCCCATCAGTTTGACGCCGTCAAGGTGATCCATACCGAGCTTTTGTCGGTGTTGAGCCAGGAGGCAGTCTGCACGACGCTCCTTCCTCTGCCGGTGACCGCAGGATCAACCGCCTCGGTCACGGTCTACGAGCCCGATTCCGAGGCCTTGATGCAACGCGCGGTGGCTGATTATCTTACCGCTTCCCTTGCCGCCGCTGTCAGAGAAAGCTTTCTCTGCGAGCTCTATGCAAGACGAAACGCCATGGACTCGGCTACCAAAAACGCCGAGGAAATGATCGATGCCCTCAACCTTCAATACAACCGTGCGCGCCAAAGCTCCATCACCCAGGAGATCACCGAGATCGTGGCCGGCGCGGAAGGTCAACAGTAACCAACGTCAGAAAGGGAAACCACTATGACAAACGATTTGGGAATCCAACACGTCGGTAAGATCACACAGGTCATGGGACCGGTGGTTGACGTGCGATTCAATGAAAACGAGCTGCCAAAGCTTCTCAATGCCTTGGAGATCGACAATCAAGGAAAACGCCTGGTGGTCGAGGTAGCGCAGCATATCGGCGATAACGTGGTGCGCTGCATTGCCATGAGCAGCACCGACGGTCTCGTCCGCGGCGCAGAGGCCCGTGACACGGGACGGCCCATTCGCGTACCGGTTGGCGACAAGACACTGGGACGCATCTTTAACGTCCTTGGTGAGCCGGTAGACGAAAAGCCGGCCCCCGAGGACTGTGAGCAGTGGGACATTCACCGTCTCCCTCCCAGCTATGAGGAGCAGACCGCCTCTACCGAGATCCTGGAGACCGGTATTAAGGTCATCGACCTGATCTGCCCCTATGCCAAGGGCGGTAAGATCGGCCTGTTCGGCGGTGCCGGTGTCGGCAAAACCGTCCTGATCATGGAGCTGATTAACAACATCGCCAAGGAGCACGGCGGCATCTCGGTCTTTACCGGTGTGGGTGAGCGTACCCGCGAGGGTAACGACCTCTACAACGAAATGACCGAATCGGGCGTTATTGCCAAGACCGCCTTGGTCTACGGTCAGATGAACGAGCCCCCCGGCGCCAGAATGCGAGTCGGCCTCTCGGGCCTGACCATGGCCGAATACTTCCGTGATAAGGAAGGCCAGGACGTTCTGCTCTTTATTGATAACATCTTCCGTTTCACCCAGGCAGGCAGTGAGGTCTCGGCCCTTCTCGGCCGTATGCCCTCAGCCGTCGGCTATCAGCCCACCCTGGCGACCGAAATGGGCGCCTTGCAGGAGCGCATTACCTCCACCAAGCGGGGCTCCATTACCTCGGTGCAGGCCGTGTACGTCCCCGCCGATGACCTGACCGACCCTGCCCCTGCCACTACCTTCGCCCATCTGGATGCCACAACGGTTCTTAGCCGTGCCATTGCCTCCCAGGGTATTTATCCCGCCGTGGATCCTCTGAACTCCACCAGCCGCGTTCTCTCCCCCGAGGTGGTCGGCCGCGAGCATTATCTGGTGGCCCGCGAGGTCCAGCGCGTCCTCCAACGCTATCAGGAGCTTCAGGACATCATTGCCATCATGGGTATGGATGAGCTCTCGGACGAGGATAAAATGCTGGTTCAGCGCGCCCGCAAGATCCAGCGCTTCCTGTCACAGCCCTTCCACGTATCGGAGAAATTTACCGGCTTCCCCGGCACCTACGTTCCCGTTTCCGAGACCATCCGCGGCTTCAAGGAGATCCTGGAGGGCAAGCACGATGATCTGCCCGAATCGGCCTTCCTCTTCGTCGGTACCATCGACGAGGCCGTGGAAAAAGCCAAGCAAAGCGTTTAAGGAAAGGACCGTGTCGATATGAACCTCTTCCGACTGCAGATCACCACCCCCTCGGGCACGGTGTTTGAGGGGGAGATCGCCCGCTTCTCCTGTCGGGGCGAGCTAGGCGATTTTGCCGTGATGGCGGGACATGTTCCCTTTGTGACCTACGTCAAGGAGGGTATCTGCCGCATTACCGACGGCGACGGCAACGTCCGCGCAGCCACAAGCTCCGGCGGTCTCATCACCGTCGGCAAGGACGTAACTCACTTTTTACCTACCGGTTTTCAATTTGAAAACGAATGAGAAAGCAGCCCTGCCGATGATCGGCGGGGCTGCTTTCTTAATGATTATGCTTGATAAACGACGAGGTCGATGACTTATCCATTCTGCTTCTTGTTAAGCTCCTCGACACAGCTTTTTAAGCCTTCAACTTCACTGGTCAAAGCCGCAACTTTGCCTTCAAAATGTTTTTCGACCTCGACAATGATCCAGAGCAGGATTCCGACAATAACCGAAACCGCAATTTCGATTAGAATAACGTCGCCAGATTCGATCAATCTCCAACCGCCGAAAAAAACAAGCATGTAAATGACTACAAACGATATTGCCACGCATAACAACATTCTAAGTACCATTTTCAACGATGACTTTCTCATTTCAAATTCTCCCGAGCAATATGTATAGTAAAAAAACAAAGGAAGACACGTAAAATACTTTCAAGTATATGATACCACATATTCTTATGATTTTCAATAGAAACATTCCGCAAAAAAAGCCAAGTCAAAATACGACTTGGCTTTTTTGTGGTGGGGGCAATTGGAATCGAACCAACGACCTCATGCATGTCAAGCATGCACTCTAACCAGCTGAGCTATACCCCCGCGACCTCGTTATTATATCACACTTAAAAGAAAAAATCAAGTAGTTTTGAAAACTTTTTTCAATTTTGTGTAATTTCGTCGCGGGAGCGGTTTCAGGCGTAGAAGGCGTGGTTGGCGATGGTCATGCGATAGTCGCAATTATCCTGCATCCAGGTTCCGGTGGAAATGGCGGGATTACAGAAATAGAGGGCGTCGTCTGTCACGACCGCTCCTTCTAAACAAAGCTTGGCGGCAATCACCGATTCCTCGGTAGGGGTGTCATAGATGTGGCCGTTTTTTACCGGCGTGAACTGTCCGCTCTGGAAGATCACGTTCTCAACGGTATGAGGGAAATAGCGGTTCCGCACACGATTGAGCACCACGTTTCCGACAGCGATCTTTCCCAGAAGCGGCTCACCGCGGCTTTCTGCCGAAATGATGCGGGAGAGCCAATACAGATCCTCCTCGTCATAAAACGCCTCTGCCGCCGCGAGGGGCTCTCCGCCGGACAAGGTGACCTTGTAGGAGGGGTCCCACTGCACGTCGATACCAAAGGCCTTCGCCATGGGGCGGATCGGTACGTAGATGCGGGAATTTATGTTTTTCACACCGTTTTCACAGTAGAAATAGCGTCCGTTCGCTTCAATGTACAGGTCATAACAGCCAGCGCTTATGTTTAGGGTGTCCGACGTATAGGTGGCCGTCTTGGTCCTGTCGTCCCAATCCACGATCCCCTTCCCCAGTGCGTCGCATACCGCGCGAAAGGGCACGTAGGTGGTGGAATCGATAAGAAGCGCTTCCCCTCCCATAATGCTCTTTCCCTGATACGTCATGGGGATTTTTCGGTAGCCCGAGGCCGATACAGGCACTACCGTGATCAGAAGCATGAGGGCCGCCACCAACAGAAATATCGGTAATTGGATGAATCTTTTCATCGTATTTCCTATCCTTTCTTTTTGATTCCCGTGGAGTCCGGGTGACTTCATTATACCTTCCCCATGCCGTTTTTTCAACCCCGTACACCGATTTACCGGAAACTACACAAAATAGCAAAAAAATGCTCTCTGCTAGCCATAAATTCGTTACATTTTTTTCTCCAAACCTCTTGCAAAGTACACCAAAATGGTATACAATAGAATCAGATACGAAATCTCATTTCCGGAAAGGAATTTATTCATATGAATCGCTTTGTTTACGCCGATCATGCGGCAACGACAAATGTGGCGCCCGAGGTCCTTGAGGAGATGCTCCCCTGCTTCGGCGCCGAATACGGAAACCCCTCCAGTCTCTACGGCATCGGGCAAAACGCCTCCCGCATGGTGGCAGACGCCCGCGCCCGCATCGCCAAGGTGCTCGGCGCCAAGCCCACCGAGATCTTCTTCACCTCCTGCGGCTCGGAGTCCGACAACTGGGCCATCAAGGGCGTGGCACACGCCAACGCCTCCCGCGGCAAGCACATCATTACCACGGTCTACGAGCATCACGCCGTCCTTCACACCATGGACGCCCTGAAAAAGGAGGGCTTCGAGATCACGTACCTGAAGGTGAACGAGGAAGGCCTGATCTCCCCCGAGCAGCTTGAGGCCGCCATTCGTCCCGATACCATTCTGGTAGCCATGATGTACGCCAACAATGAGATCGGCACTATCCTCCCTATCAAGGAGATGGCCGCCGTGGCCCACGCTCATAAGGTCTACTTCTTTACCGACGCCGTACAGGCAATTGGTAACATTCCGGTGGACGTTAGCGAGCTGGGAGTGGACCTGCTTGCCCTGTCCGGCCATAAGATCCACGCCCCTAAGGGAATCGGCGTCCTCTACGTCCGCACCGGCACCCGCATTGCCAACCTCATCGACGGCGGCGGACAGGAACGGAGCCGCCGGGGCGGCACCGAAAACGTGGCCTATATCCGCGGCCTTGCCAAGGCGTTGGAGCTGGCAGTTGAGGGTCTTCCCGACATGAAGCGTGTTGCCGCCATGCGCGACCGTCTGGCCGAGGGCATTGCCAAGATACCCTATACCCGTATCAACGGCAGCATGGAGCACCGCCTACCCGGTAATCTGAACGTTGCCTTTGAGTTTATCGAAGGCGAGAGCCTGATCCTGCTCCTTGATATGGCAGGTATCTGCGCCTCCACCGGCTCTGCCTGCTCGACTGCATCCCTGGAGCCCTCTCACGTTCTTCTCTCCATTGGTCTCCCCCACGAGAAGGCTCACGGCTCCCTGCGCCTTACCCTCTCTCACGGAAATACCGAGGAGGACGTGGACTATATTTTGGAAAAGCTCCCCCCCATTGTCGAGCGGCTTCGTGAAATGAGCCCTCTTTACGAAACGAATTCCTGATTTACGGAGGATTACCCTATGAATTACAGTGCAAAGGTCATGGACCACTTTGCCAACCCCAGAAACGTGGGTGAGATCGAAAACCCATCGGCTGTCGGTGAGGTCGGCAACGCCGTCTGCGGCGATATTATGCGGATCTACCTCAAGATCGAGAATGAGATCATCACCGACGTCAAGTTTAAGACCTTCGGTTGCGGTGCCGCCATCGCCACCTCTTCGATGGCAACCGAGCTTATCAAGGGCAAGTCGGTGGACGAGGCCCTTGAGCTGACCAACAAGGCCGTCATCGAGGCCCTTGACGGTCTTCCCCCTGCCAAGATCCATTGCTCCGTCCTCGCAGAAGAAGCGGTCAAGACCGCCATCAACGACTACTACAAGCGCAACGGCATTGACAAGGTCATCCCCATCCACGGAGCTTCCTGCGACGGTGATTGTGCCTCCTGCGGCAAGCACTAAAAAAGACAAGGAAAAAGGATGTTGCTTCCGCAACATCCTTTTTGTTAGGCGACAACCGCAATCACCTCAACCTCCACCAGTGCCCCCTTGGGCAGATCCTTGACCGCCACACAGCTTCTGGCGGGTGCGGAGGTTATATAGCGGGCGTACACCTCGTTGAAGGCTCCAAAATCGGCCATATCGGAAAGGAAGCAGGTGGTCTTGACGACCTGATCAAAGGAGGTTCCGGCCGCTTCCAGCACGGCTTTGAGGTTTTTCATGACACGCTCGGCCTGCACCCGTACGTCCCCTTGGATCAGCACACCGGTGTCGGGATCCAGCGGGATCTGCCCGGAGGTGTATAGCATATTACCGCAGACGATAGCCTGGGAATAGGGCCCGATGGCGGTAGGAGCATAATTTGTTGAGATCTTTTTCAGCATGGTTTTTCTCCTTCAAGAATGATTTTACAATGGAATGGACTTGAAAAATCCGTTGTTTCGTGATATACTGAAGGCATCGCAGAATGAAAGGAACGGTGTCCCGGCGCCGTCATACCTCTTATGAAAATTCTCATCGGCTTGAGCGGCGGGCTTGACAGCACCTACGCCGCCCACCTGCTAAAAGAACAGGGGCACGAGGTCATCGGTGCCTCGGTGATCATGCACGAATATACCGACGTAAAGGCCGCCGAGGAGGCCGCCATAGCCGTGGGGATTCCTCACGTCGTCCTTGACGCCCGCGAGGCCTTTCGCGAGCGCGTCATCTCCCGCTTCGTGTCCGATTATGTGGCGGGCCGTACGCCGAATCCCTGCGTGATCTGCAATCCTACCGTGAAATTTGCCGCCCTCTGCGAATACGCCGAAGAAAACGGCTTTGACGCCGTTTCCACCGGTCATTACGCCTCGGTTCTGAAGGAAAAGGGCCGCTATTTCATCCGTCGCGGTGACGACGGCGCAAAGGACCAGAGCTACGTGCTCTGGCGATTAACGCAAGAGCAGTTATCTATGCTATACCTTCCTCTTGCGGGTATGAAAAAGAGCGACATACGGGAGCAGGCCGCCGCCCTCGGCTATCGAGCCGCCGAGGCCAAGGAAAGCCAGGAGATCTGCTTCATCCCCGACGACGATTACGTGGGATATTTAGAACGGACTACAAACCAAACCTTCCCCGAGGGGGACTTTCTAAACGCACAAGGCGAGGTCATCGGCCGCCACAAGGGCCTCATCCGCTATACCGTGGGCCAGCGCAAGGGCCTTGGCGCCTTCGGACGTCCCATGTTCGTTTCGAGGCTGGATCCCGAGGCCAACACCGTTACTCTCGTTCCCGCAGGCCAAGAGTTTTCTACCTCTATGCGTGTTTCGGATCTTCGATTCCTCAAGCTTCCGCCCGTCTTGGAGGGAAGCATCGAGGCGGCGGTCAAGGTACGCTATTCCGCCAAGCCGACGCCCTGCCGCATTACCTTCCTCGGCGACTGCGCTGAGGTATCCTTCTTGACACCTGTCCGTGCCGTAACTCCCGGCCAAAGTGCCGTCTTCTACGACGGAAATGACGTTCTGTTCGGCGGCATGATCGACGGTAGTGGGCAGATCACCCCTTGATGCCCCGTATGATAAAAAAGCGAGTATGACACCCGTCGTGCTCGCTTTTTCTTTTTAAGAATTTCCCACAGCCCGACCGATCAGGATTCCCTTCTCCACCCTCATGGGTTCAACAGTAAGAAAGGCTCCCTTCCATCGATCGGGACATAGAGCTTCGTCAAGCTCGATCCCGCACTCCACAAAGGACTCGGTGTGTCCCACCAGGTACCCGTCGTTTACCGTTTCGGCAAGTACGGTGAGTGGTCGGCCGGCACGGATAAGAGAACGAAGGTGTTCCTCCTTCATTTCGGCGGCGAGTGCCTCAAGACGGTGTAGACGGTCGGTCTTAACGCTCTCCTCCACCTGATCCGGCATGGTTTCAGCCTCGGTACCGGGGCGCTTACTGTAGGTAAAAATATGCAGATGTAAAAAGCCGATTTGCTTTAAGGTCTCACAGGTGGCAGAAAAATCCTCCTCGGTCTCCCCGGGGAAGCCTACGATGACGTCGGCCGAAAAGTTGACGGACGGCAGGATCTTCTTAATGTATGCCACGTTGTTCAGCAGCATGGACACGTTGTACTTCCGCCGCATCCGCCGCAGGGTCTTGTCCGAGCCGCTCTGCACCGACAGATGAAAGTGGGGGCAGACCTTCGGAATGGCTGCGATGGCGTCGATAAACGCAGGCTTCAGGAAGGAGGGCTCAAGGGATCCCATACGGATCCGCTCGATGCCGTCGATGGCGGCGATCTGCCGAATCAGAGAAGGCAAGCCGCGTCCGTAGGCAGCGGTTTCGATGCCGGTCAGCACTACCTCGCGGCAACCGCCACGGGCCAAGGCCGTCACCTCACGGACGATCTCCTCCTCGGGGCGCAGCACAATGTCCCCCCGCACCGAAGGAATCACGCAATAGGCGCATTTTCCGTCGCAGCCGTCCTGGATCTTCACGTAGGCACGGGTGCGATCAAACTTGGTAATACGGGTAGGAGCAAGCTCCCCTGTGGGTTTCTTGACCGACACCGTCTTCCCTTCTCCACGGCACACTGCCTCAATCAGCTCCTCCTTGTTGCGGGTTCCGCAGACAAAGGAGACACCCTCGATACCCACAAAGGCATCGGGCTCAAGCTGGGAAGCGCAGCCGCAGACGCAGACCATAGCCTCGGGATTCCGCTTCATGGCACGCCGCACCATTTGGCGGGACTTCCGCACGCTTTCCTCGGTAACGGCGCAGGTGTTGATCACGTAAAGATCACACTTGTCCGAAAAGGAGGCAGGCTGATAGCCAAGCGCCTCCAGTGCCTCTGACAGCGCTTGACTCTCATACTGATTGACACGGCAGCCAAGGGTCAGAAAGGCCGCCTTACGGCTTAAAACGCCCATTCGCCGTCCTTGAAGAGGGCCACGCGCTTACCGTCTCCCGTCACGCCGACCACCGAGGTGTCGGCGGTGCCGATCATAAAGTCCTCGTGGATCATGGAATCGTTGATACCCATGGCCTTGGTTTCCTCGTGGGAATACTTGTCATAGTCCTTTAAGCAGTTGGAAAAGCCGCGTCCCAGCGCCAGATGGCAGGCTGCGTTTTCGTCAAAGAGAGTGTTGAAGAACAGTAAACCGGTCTCACGGACGGGAGAGGAATAGGGGACCAGCGCCACCTCGCCCAGGTAAGCGGCGCCCTCGTCCATGGCGATCATTTGCTTCAAAATCTCGGTCTGACGGTCGTCGTCGGCCTTCACCTCCACGGCCTTGCCGTTTTCAAAGCGAACGCTGAAGCGCTCGATCACCTGTCCGTTATAGGAGAAGGGCTTGGAGGAATAGACGATGCCCTCTGCCTCCCCCTTCTTGGGGGTAATGAAGCACTCCTCACTGGGAATGTTGGGGTTATACACGATGCCGCTTCCCATGGCCTCCTCGGCGCCGCCCATAAAGACGGCGTCCTTGATCAGACCGATGCGAATATCGGTGCCGTTACTCGACTTAATCTCCACCGAGGTCAGACCGAGGGAATTGATATAGGCACAGCGGGCGGCAAGGTCGGCGTTGTGGGCGTCCCAGGCGGTGCAGGGATCCTCGCCGTCGGCACGGGCGGCCTTCAGAATATACTCCCACAGAAGCTCCACGGCCTTACCGGTACGCTCCTTCGGGAAGACCTTCTTGGCCCACGCCTTACCGGGAACGGCGGCGATCACCCACTGATATTTGTTTTCCATCCGGTCGCGGATGGGCTTAATGACCTTCATGCGGGCCTGGGCACTTTTGGCATACTTTTTGTAGTTGATGCCGTTTAAGCCATCGGGATCCTCCGACACCAGGTAGATCATGCACGGAAGCACCTCGGCACGGCGCTCCAGCTTCTCGATCTCCCATTTTTCTACAGTAGAAAGCACCTTAAGCGAACGGCCGCGGGTGTGGATCTTGGTCAGAGGCTGGTGCTGCCATTCTACCACGACCTTCGAGGCACCTGCCTTGTAGGCGGCGTCCACCACCATGCAAACAAATTCCGGCTGATCCAGCTCGGCGACCACCATGACCTCCTGGCCACGCTTGACCGCTACGCCCTTGTTGACAATGAGCTCGGCATACTTCTTAAGAACCGTCTTTTTCATGTTATGATCTCCTTATGATTTTGGGACATTGCCCTGTTATCCTTGCTTCAAGGCGTCGGTGGCGATGATCTCGCAGAGCTCATCGTAGGAAATACCGACGGCGGCAGCTTCACGGGGAAGCAGGCTCAGAGGTGTCATGCCCGGGAGGGTATTTGCTTCAAGACAATAAGGCACACCGTCCGAGAGAATAAAGTCGATGCGACAGTAGCTTCCAAGACGAAGCAGCTCGGCGACCTTGAGGGCTGCATCGGAGAGAAGCCTTCCCTCCTCCTCCGTGATAGCGGGCGGGCAGATCTCCTCGGTCATACCGGACTGGTATTTGTTCTTATAATCGTAGAAGCCGCATTTCGGAATGATCTCCACGGGCGGAAGGGTCTTTCCCCGAAGAATTCCCACCGTCATCTCGCGACCGACGATCTTCTTCTCCACAAGGACCCGATCCTCGTAGGCAAAGGCGGCGGCGAGGGCATCCTCCAGCTCCTTCTCATCGTGAACAATGGAAACGCCTACCGAGGAGCCGCAGGAGCAGGGCTTGATGACACAAGGAAGGCCGATGACACTCATAACGTCAGCGGAAGAGGCCTTCCCCTTCATCAGGGTAATGCTCGTTGCGGTGGGAACGCCGCCCTCGACCATCAGCTTTTTGCTGATGTCCTTATCCATAGCAAGCAGACTGCCTACGTATCCGGTACCGGTATAGGGAATGCCGAAGCAATCCAGCGTTGCCTGGAGCTGGCCGTTCTCACCCATGGCGCCGTGGAGGGCCAGGAATACCACGTCGGCAAGACGGCAGGCCTCAATCACGTTCTTTCCGATCAGTGCATCACCGTTTCCGCTTTCCGCCTTTAATTGGTTCAGGTCGGGCTCGCTCTCCGACACGCGGTAAGCGGGCATTTCCTCGGAAATAAACAAGGCGTCAGCGTCCGTCACGTCGGTGCCGAGATACACGTCCACCAGCGCCACACGGTGTCCCTTTCTTCGGAGGGCATTGGCAATCAAGCTGCCGGAGGTAAGAGAAACGTCACGCTCGGGGCTTAAGCCGCCGGCAAGAACCGTTATGTTCATACGATCATCCTTTCGGTATGAAATCATTATTTTCTAAGAATATCCCCGGCCTTTACGGCAAAGGGAACGGCAAGGGAGAAGGTCATGAGGGGATGGGGTGCCGAATCGATTGGCTCCCCCTCGGCGTTTTCCATCGATCCGACCACAAAGGGACGTCCCGAAGCGCCCGGCGTGATGACCTCTACCGTCTCACCCGCAACCACCTTATTGCGCTGGACAACGGTTGCGCGTCCCGTTACGGGATCGTAGTCCTGTACCACGCCGATGTAGGCCTTTTCACGGACGTAGCCGGGCTGTGTGACGGTCTTGGCGTCGTCGCCCAGGGTGTCAAAATAGTAACCGGTGCCGTATTCACGGTGGCTGACGCTTTCCAGCTCGGTTAGCCACGCCGAATCGAAGGCATAGCCGGTCGGATCGGCAAGGTATCGATCGATGGCCATACGGTAGGTATTGGCCGTTACAGCGGTATAATAGGCGCTCTTCATCCGCCCCTCGACCTTAAAGCTGTCGATCCCGCTTTCCATCAGCTCCGGGATATGCTCGATCATGCAGAGATCGCGGCTGCTCATAATAAAGGTTCCGCGATCGGTTTCGGCGATGGGCAGAGGATGGTCAAGCCGCTTTTCTTCAGCAATCTCGTAGAGGTGGTAGTTCCAACGACAGGGCTGGGCACAGGCACCACGGTTGGCGTCACGCCCGGTAAAATGATTGGAGAGCAGACAACGGCCGCTCCATGAGACACACATAGAACCGTGAATAAAGGCCTCAAGCTCCATTTCATCCGTGGTACGGCGGCGGATCTCTCGGATCTCGGTGAGCGTCAGCTCCCGTGCCAAGACGGCGCGACTGCATCCAAGGCGCCGGTATTGCTCCGCCGCCTCCGCCGAAACGATGCTGGCTTGGGTGGAAACGTGGATCTCAGTATCGGGAAGAACCTCACGGATCATGGCGATGACGCCAAGGTCAGCAGCAATGATACCGTCGATTCCCACGTCGGTGAGAGAGTACAGATACTCCCGAAGGGAGGGATACTCATACCCATGAGGCATCACGTTCACGGTCAGGTAGACCTTGGCTCCGTAGGATCTCGCCAGCTTAACGGCCTCCGATAGCTCCTCCGAGGTAAAATTATCGGCGGCCGATCGCATTCCATAGCGCTTCCCTGCCAGATATACCGCATCGGCGCCGTACCGAAGCGCGGCGGCCAGCTTTTCGGGGTTTCCCGCAGGGCAAAGCAGCTCCGGTCTTTTTCTCGTTTCCTTCATAAATCACGTATCACTTTCGCGGACAAATTCATCGTAGTCAACGGCCTGAAAGCGGTACCGATTGCGGCTCGCGCACCGTTCCGCCTCCGAGCCTGCGGGGGCATACATCGTTAAATTGGGGCAATTCATGAAAACGCCTTCACCAATGGCCGCCGTCTCGTCGGGAATCACGATCTTGGTAAGAGCGGTACAGGTGCTGAATGCATAGTCGCCGATCTCGGTCACCGTCTTGGGAATGACCACCTCACGAAGTGCCGTACAGTTGTAAAAGACACGCTCACCGATCTCATAAAGACGGGGGCAAAATTCTACGGAAGTCAGAGACTGACAGCCGTAAAAGGCGTATTTCCCAAGACGGGAGACACCGTCCGGAATGACAAGCGCTTCGATCTTGGTTTGGTAGAAGCTGTATTTTCCGATCCCGGCTACACTGTCGGGAAGATTCAATACCGTAAGACCACTATTGCGGAAGGCGTAATCGGAAACCGTTTCAAGGCCATCGTTAAAAACAACCTCGGTAAGCGCAGTACAGCCATCGAAGGCATACCGCCCCACCGTGAGCAGAGAGGTTGGAAGTGTCACCTTCGTGATCTTGGTTTGATTCTGAAAAGCCGCCTCACCGATCAGCTTGACCGGCACACCGGTGGCCGATTCGGGGAGAACGAGCTCGGTATCGCTTCCGGCGTACCCTACGATTTCAGCATATGTGATGTGAACGTCGATGGTGAAGCCATCCAAAACGAGGGTGTTTTTGACCTTTTCGTTTTCGGGGATTCCCTGCGTCACCACGTCAGGCAATCGCTCCTGACTCTCTTTTTGACACGATGACATAAGCCCTCCCGCCAAAAGCAAAGACAGCAGAAGAATGAGCGCTTTCATTAAGGCGGTCTTCATGCTCGCGGACTCCCCTTTCACCGTTTTCTATCTTTATATTATACCATTTGATGCATTTTATGTCAAGGGATGGGTGAAACATTGAAGGAATACCGAAAGCAAAAAAGTGTGGTTGTAACACCACACTTTTTTGCCTTTACCGGATCGCCTCGGGAGGAATGGTACCGTTCCCGCCAACACCGTTACCGTCGGCCATGCTTCCGCTTGCGGTTCTGCCGTTACCGGTTACACCGCTTCCGTTCAGCCCGGCGCCGAAATTGGCCATATTGCCGTTATCGTTTACTGCGTTGCCGTACTGGCCGTTTCCGATCCTGCCGTCACGGTCGTCAACGATCCCGTCTTCCACGTTGGGAAGGTCATCCCGGTCGGGAAGCATATCGTCGCCGTTATCGGGAATGATATCATCGATCGCGTTGTCAACGTCGTCTCTTGCATCCTGTAAATCGTCCCGAATATCGTTTTCGTCGTCACGAACGGCATCGTCGGCATCTTCCTCGTTTCCGATGATTCCGTCATGCCCCTCGTCGGCATTGCCGCCTCTCATGCATCCCACAAGGGAGAACAGAAGCGCCGCCGCAAGAAGCGCAATCAGCGTTTTTTTCATGTTATTTCTGCCTTTCCTCTATATCATCGCCATTGGTATTACCTTTGGCCGTGATTAGTGTGCGGCAGAAATCGTGTCTCCATTCGCTGAAAAATCTGTCAGTCCTTGACTCAGTGAAGGAAGAAATGGGAAAGCAAGCGGCTGAAAAGACCAAAAAATCCGATTTTTTCCACGTTTTCCGCTGCGCGGATGTCAACGCTGCCAAGGATCTCATCGCCAAGCTTGTAATCGATCTTTCCAATGACATCTCCGGCATAAATCGGAGCCGACACCGATTCGGGAAGCTCCACAACCGTCTCGATGCCCTGCCCCGCCTTGTCTTTCTCCAAAACGGCGTCGAACTTGCCGTAGACCAGGCCAACGGAATGGCAAACGCCGCCCAGCACCTTAATGTCATCCAGCGTTCCTTCCTCTTTCAGTAAGTATTTATAGTTAGCAAACCCGTAATCCAATAGCTTTTTGGCCGTTTCGTTTCGGCTGTCGCGGTTGGGCGAGCCCATGACGACAGCAATCAACTGCATACCGTCGCGCTTGGCCGCCGCGCTGATGCAGAAGCCGGCGCGGGAGGTAGAACCCGTCTTGAGACCGTTTGCTCCCTGATAAAAGCGAATGAGACGGTTGGTGTTGGTTAAACCAAAGGCACCGTTGCGAATGGAATCCATCCAAATGGTGGAATACTCAAAAATCAGGTCGTGCTGCATCAGCTCGCGGGACATAAGAGCAATGTCCCGTGCCGACGTGCGGTGGTCGGTGGTGCTGTCGTCTAGGCCGGTGGGATTCTCAAAGTTGGTGTTCTCCATTCCCAACTCCTTGGCCCGCTGATTCATACGTTCCACAAAGCTCTCAACGCTTCCCGCAACACGCTCTGCCAAGGCCGTCGAGGCGTCGTTTGCCGAGGCAACCACAACGGATTTCAGCAGGTCATCCACCGACATCTGCTCTCCCGCCTTTAAGTAGACCTGTGAGCCTCCCATTTGGGAAGCGTGGTCGCTGACCTGTACCACGTCGGTCAGCTTGAGGTTACCCTTGTCGATCTCCTCCACCACCAGCAGAATGGTCATGATCTTGGTTACCGATGCAGGAGGAAGCTGAAGATCCGCCTCGTATTCCAGCAGTACCCTTCCCGTCTCCGCCTCCATCAGCAGAACGCTTTTTGCCTCTCCCGCCAAGGTCGGCTTCTCTGCCCCGACGCGCAACGTCATCATGGGAAGGCAGAGAAGAAACGCCATCATCAGAATCACAATTCGTTTCATGATCGATCTCCCATCGTTTTTTTCTACATATATGCAGAATCGCGGCGTATTATGAGATAACAAAACAGAGCCGTCGCTTACGCGCAGCTCTGTTTTCATAAAAATCGATTCAGCTCAGGCGAATCGGACTCCATGAGGCAGGAACCGTGTCCGTGTCCGTTTCTGTTCCTGTCTCCGTTTCCGTCAACGGGACTCCCACCGTGGTCTTCAGGATCATGATCGATACCGTGGCGTTCCCTCCGTCCAGCACCTGCCCTTCCTCTGACAGTACCGCAACGACGTACTCGCCTTTTTCAAGGACCAAGGTTTGCGAAAGCGACTGCGTCCCGCGGTATTCGGTGCTGACAAGAAACTCATCCCCACGCTTGATGGCGATCCGTACCGGATCATCCGCTTCCGCGATTACGGAAAAGCCGTAGATTCCCTCCTCAAGGGTTAAGGGCAGCTCGTAGGCGATCTTATCGGTATAGGGTATCGTTTTCTCGTCGTTTACCAGGAGCTCCATAGAACCTACCACCATCAAAAACACACCGACGGTTGACAGAAGGGCCGATAGAATAAAGGCGATAAGACCCGATTTACAAAAGATCTTCTTGCCGCTGAACCACCGTCCGCCGAACCAGAGAAAAAACAGAGCGATACCCAGATAAAAGAGCAAATAAGAGATCAGCATGGGGGCAGAAAGCGACGAAAGCACCGATGCTCCCTCGGAGGTGGCATCACTTCCGTAGGCGAGCACCACTGAAAACGCATTGTTAGCAAAATGCAGGATCATCGGGAGCAGAAGCGATCCGGTACGAAGTGCAAGGAAGGCAAAAAAGGCACCAATGACCGCCGTCGGCAAAAAGGAGTAGAGGTCCAGATGAAGCGCGCCAAAAAACACGGAGGTCACCAGGATGATCATCCATTCGTGCTTGAGCTTGCGAAACGCCGCCACTAGAAATCCGCGGCAGAAAAACTCCTCACAGACAGCCGGCTGAACCGCCACCAGCAGCACCGCAACGGCAGGTGAAAGGGTACGCACCATACCGGAAATATCCGATTGACGCTCGTAGAAGTTGGGAATAATCTGTGCCTGCAACAGGCCAATGGCGGCGTTCAGAAAATAGACGCCGACAAACATGGCCACCGCCGCAAAAAACTGACGGACAGGCGGCAGTGCCATGGGAAAGACCTCCGAGGCCTTTGTCTTCGTTAGACAAACGAACAACAGGGCAATCAGCGCCACCACAATGCCGGCAAGGTAGCCCCCGACCTCCCCGAAAATCGCGTACATCGGGATCCCGCCAAAGATCATAAACAGGATCACGATTCCCGAGGCCAACAGGCCATGCCATATCTTCAAACGATTCTTTTCTTCCACGTTACTGCCTCCTTACAACGAAAAAACAACAAATGAACCGATGCAGAAGGTACCGCATAATCCATTTGTTGTTTTTCATCATCATTTCACAAATTAGCCGAGCTTAGCGGCATTGACCTTAACACCGGGACCCATCGTCGAAGCGACGACGCAGCTCTTGATATACTGACCCTTGGCGGCGGCGGGCTTTGCCTTGATCACGGCACCCATCAGGGTGTTGAAGTTCTCAGCGAGCTTTTCAGCGCCGAAGGAAGCCTTACCGATGGGGCAGTGGATGATGTTGTTACGGTCGAGACGGTACTCGATCTTACCAGCCTTGGCCTCGGTAACGGCACGGGCGACGTCGGGGGTAACGGTACCGGCCTTGGGGTTAGGCATCAAGCCCTTCGGACCAAGGACACGGCCGAGACGGCCGATAACGCCCATCATGTCGGGGGTAGCGATGACAACGTCAAACTCGAACCAGTTTTCCTTCATGATCTTTTCCACGTAATCGGCATCACCGACGTAGTCGGCACCGGCTGCGCGAGCGGCATCTGCCTTATCACCCTTGGCGAAAACCATGGTTCTGACAGTCTTACCGGTACCATTGGGGAGTACGACGGCACCGCGAACCTGCTGGTCAGCGTGACGGGAGTCAACACCAAGACGGACGTGAAGCTCAACGGTCTCGTCGAACTTGGCCTTGGCGGTCTGGCAAACGAGGGCAAGTGCCTCGTCGCTATCATAGAGCTTGGATTTATCAACCAGCTTTGCGCTGTCTACATATTTCTTTCCCATTTTCATCTACCTCCGTTATCAGTCCTCAACGGTAACACCCATACTGCGGGCGGTACCGGCGATCATGCTCATGGCGGTCTCAAGCGAGCCGGCATTCAGGTCG
>SVSM01000046.1 GCA_015064295.1 Oscillospiraceae bacterium
TCGAATCCCCCAAGGTACGCCATTCATACGGTGGGTATAGCTAAGTTGGTTATAGCGCCAGGTTGTGGCCCTGGAGGCCGTGGGTTCGAGTCCCATTACTCACCCCAGATCAAGCGACAGACCCTGCAAGGGGTCTGTCGTTTTCCATTCTAAGCCGGAAAGGAATTCCATCATGACAGGAAAAGAACGCGCTGCCTTTCGCAGTATGGCCAACAAGCTCACCGCCATCCAGCAGGTGGGACACAACGGCATCGGCGACGAGCTGATCAAAAACGTGGACGCCGCCCTTACGGCACGGGAGCTGATCAAGCTCCGGGTCCTTGAGACCTGCCCCCATACCGCCCGCGAGGCCGCCGACCTTCTGGCTGAGGCCACCGCATCCGAGGTCATTCAGGTCATCGGCTACCGCTTCGTCCTTTACCGCAAGAATCCCGACAAAGAGTGACGGGAGATGCCAAGGGGCGCCGCCCCTTGGAACCCGGGCAAGGGGGATTTTTGAAAACATCCCCCTGCACCCCAAAAACGTTGAGCGGGGTCTATCAGACCCGTGCAGAAAAAGTAAGTGCTTCGCTCCCATGGATACATTCCGTGGGAAGCGGGGCGTTTTTTTGTTTTCGCAGGATCGGCAGGATATCGCGCGGCATTTGTCACCCAACGGGGATCGCGGCATACACTGGTATCAGCGGCGCGATGCCGCCAATACCGAAAAAGGAAGCACCTCCCCCGAGGTGCAAACGATAGCAATGGACAGAAACTACCGATACCCCAGACGGGGCGGCTGTTCCCACAACGCCCCTCACATGGGACAACACACGCCCATTCAACCCCGACAGGGGGGATGGGATGCCCGGGAGACCGCTCCGTCCGAGAACTGCCTCTGTGACAAGCAGCCCATTTCCCTCGCCATGTCGTACGTGAAGGTTCAGCCCTTCGGCTCCCTCTACGAGCTCTGCGACGGCTGGAAGAACGGCACCGTCTTCCCCTGCCTGTATATGCCCTACTGCATAGGAGGCAGAAAATGATGAACAACGCTACCATGAACCGCAAGGCCCTCTTTGAGGCCATCGGCGCCGTCAGCTTCGCTATGGATGAGCTCCGTCTTTTCCTTGACACCCATCCCGACTGCAGCGAGGCGCTGGCTGCCTTTACCGAATCTATGAACCGTCGGCACGAGCTGATCGCCCAGTACACCAGACAGTACGGCCCCCTCGATGCCTACTATCTCAACACCGAAGACGGCTGGTCCTGGAACGAGGGCCCCATGCCGTGGAAAGGAGAGGTGAACTGATATGTGGGGTTACGAAAAACGACTGCAATTTCCCGTAAACATCAAGAATCCCGACGCCAGAGCCGCTAAGGTCATCATTTCTCAATACGGAGGTCCCGACGGCGAGCTGGGCGCCTCGCTGCGCTACCTCTCTCAGCGCTTTGCCATGCCCGATCCCCGGGTCGCCGGGCTCTTAAATGACATCGGCACCGAAGAACTTGCCCACCTGGAAATGATCGGCGCCATCGTCAGCCAGCTGACGCGAAATCTCTCCACCGACGAAATCATTCGCCAGGGCTTTGACGCCTACTTTGTGGATCATACCGTGGGTGTCTATCCCCAGTCGGCGGCCGGAACACCCTTCACCGCCGCCTATCTCCAATCCAAGGGCGATCCCATCACCGACCTCATGGAGGACATGGGTGCCGAGCAGAAGGCCCGCACCACCTACGACAACATCCTGAAGCTGGTAGACGATCCCGACGTCATTGAGCCCATCAAATTCCTCCGCCAGCGGGAGATCGTACACTTCCAGCGCTTTGGTGAGGCCCTCGGCATGGTGCGCGATGCTCTGGACAGCAAGAACTTCTACTACGTGAACCCCGCTTACAAGAACGGCTGCTGCTGATCTCGGGCAAATGAATACGTGCAAAATCCGTCCGAAGCCCTACATTTCGGACGGATTTTTGTCGTTTTCCCCCGGGTTTCTCGTTGGTTTTCATAAAAAACAATTTCGTGTCAAAAAGGTATTTACATCCGGCGGGTTCTGTATTATAATATATGGTAGCGAATCTTACGTCGGTAAGGAGGCAGTGCCTTGGGTACGGTATCAAAACAGAAGCTTTTCGCCGCCGTGCTGGCGGCCTTCCTCCTGGCCGGTGCCGTCGTCTTCGTCCTCCTCCTGCGTCGTCACCTGATCCCCGGCTGGCATCGGGAGGGGGAGGACCGCTATTATCTGACGTTTCCCTTGAAACGGGCCTCCGGCCCGACCACCGTGGACGGTAAGGACTACCTCTTCTCCGATTACGGCGGACACGAGCTGCTCTACGGCTGGAACAAGTTCGACGGAGAGCGCTACTACTCCGACGAAAACGGCGTTGTCGTCAAGGGTGAGTACACCGTGGACGGGATCCGCTACCATTTCGACGAGGAGACCGGCGTCCTCTACCATAACGTGACCCGCATCGTGGACGGTAAGCTGTGGTTCTACGGCGAGACCGGCTTCCGCGTCTTCGGCATGGTGGAGATCGACGGCCAAACGTATTGCTTTAAGGAAACCGGTAATCTGAAAAAGGGATTACAGGTCATCGACGGCAAGACCTACTACTTCGACCCCGAGGACGAAAACATGATCTTTGGCTTCAAGACCGTGAACGGCGACACCTACTATTTCGGAGACGACGGCGCGGCGGTAGTGGGAGAACAGGAGATCAACGGCGTCCCTTACCTCTTTGACGAGGACGGAAGGCTGCTGGAATAACAGGCCGTATCGGCCTACAATCTGTGAATGAACCAATGTGGAAGGAAGAATCATTATGGCAAAGAAACTGAAAGCAGGTATTATCGGCGCAACGGGTATGGTGGGCCAGCGGTTTATTACGCTGCTCAACGATCACCCCTATTTTGAGATCGCAGGGCTGGCCGCCAGCGGCCGTTCGGCGGGCAAGACCTACGAGGAGGCGGTGGGCAACCGCTGGAAGCTGGACCTCTCCTGCCCCGACGCCGTCAAAAATATGACCGTTTACGACGCCTCCCAGGTGGAAAAGTTCGCCGAGGGACTGGACCTGGTCTTCTGCGCCGTCGATATGAAGAAGGACGAGATCAAGGCGCTTGAGGAGGCCTACGCCAAGACCGAGACCCCCGTCATCTCCAACAACTCGGCTCACCGCTGGACTCCCGACGTGCCCATGGTCATCCCGGAGATCAACGACGACCATCTCTCGGTCATCGAATACCAGAGAAAGCGTCTCGGTACCAAGAAGGGCTTCATTGCCGTCAAGCCCAACTGCTCCATTCAGAGCTACGTTCCTATGCTGTCGGCGCTTCTCGACTATCAGCCCACCCGCGTGGTAGCCACCACCTATCAGGCCATTTCGGGCGCCGGCAAGACCTTCCGCGAATGGCCCGAGATGATCGATAACGTCATCCCCTACATCGGCGGCGAGGAGGAAAAGAGCGAGCAGGAGCCCCTCCGCATCTGGGGCCGTGTGGAAAACGGCGTCATTGTCAAGGCCGACGCTCCCCTCATCACCACC
>SVSM01000001.1 GCA_015064295.1 Oscillospiraceae bacterium
CCGCTGCCGTTCCTCCCATTCCCGGACTCCGTGAGGCCGTTGCTTCCGGCTTTGCCATGACCAACCGCGAGATCCTCGATATGAAGAAGGTTCCCGAAAAGCTGGTGGTCATCGGCGGCGGTGTCATTGGTCTTGAGATGGCCTCCTACTTCAACTCCATCGGTACCAAGGTCACCGTGATCGAAATGATGGATCATATTGCCGGTCCTACCGATAGCGAGATCAGTAAGATCCTCTATAAGAACTATGTGAAGAAGGGTGTTGAGTTCCTTCTCAGCGCGAAGGTCACCTCCGTGGGTACCGACTGCGTCAACTACGAGCTGAACGGCAAGGAAGAGTCTGTCAAGGCAGACGCCGTCCTCGTCTCCATCGGCCGCCGCGCCATGACTCAGGGCATCGGCCTTGAGAACATCGGCGTGCTGACCGAGCGTGGCGCTATCGTTACCAACGATAAGCTGGAGACCAACGTGGCGGGCGTTTGGGCAGCCGGCGACGTCAACGGCAAGTCCATGCTGGCTCACACCGCGTATCGCGAGGGTGAGGTTGCCGTCAACAACATGCTGGGCAAGCCCGACCGTATGAATTACAACTCGGTTCCCGCCGTCATCTACACTAACCCCGAGGTTGCCTCGGTGGGTGAGACCTCCGAGACCGTGAAGGCCAAGGGTCTTGACGCCAAGGTCGAGAGCTTCACCCTGAAGTACAGTGGCCGTTACATCGCCGAAAACGAAGGCGGCGACGGCATCGTCAAGCTGATCATTGACAAGGAGCACCGCAAGGTCATCGGCGTCCATATGATCGGCAACTACGCCTCCGAGATCATCTACGGCGCCGCCCTCATGGTGGACCGCGAGATGCGTGTCGAGCAGGTACAGAAGATCGTCTTCCCGCATCCCACCGTCGGTGAGGTCATCCGTGAAGCGATGTTCATGATCTGATAAAAGTAATTAAATTAAAGGAGATAGAATCATGCCTAAGAGTCAATACGTCGATCCCGGCAAAGCCTTTGATGCCGGCTATATCCACTTTGAGGATATTCCCGTATGTCAGTACAACAAGACCCTGGAAGAGGAGAAGGCCCTCTACACCAAGGAGGACTTCCTTCGCATCTACCGCGACATGGCCATCATCCGCGAGTTTGAGACCATGCTCAACGAGGTCAAGGTCAAGAGTGAGTATAACGGTGTGAAGTACAACAACCCCGGCCCTGCTCACCTTTCCATCGGCCAGGAGGCCTCCGCTGTCGGTGAGGCCTACTCCCTCGACATGAACGACTTCTCGTTCGGTTCTCACCGTTCCCACGGCGAGATCCTTGCCAAGGGTCTGTCCTGCATCCACAAGCTCACCGACGAAGAGCTCTACGCCATCATGAAGGAGTTCCTCGACGGTACTGTTCTCAGCGTCGTTGAGAAGCACATGAATGCCGGCGGCAACGTGAAGGAGCTGGCCATCAACTTCCTGCTCTACGGTGCTCTTGCCGAGATCTTTGCCCGTAAGACCGGCTTTAACCGCGGTCTCGGCGGATCGATGCACGCCTTCTTCATTCCCTTCGGTCTGATGCCCAACAACGCCATCGTTGGTGCTTCGGCTCCTATCGCCCTCGGTGCTGCTCTCTATAAGAGATCCAACCACAAGCCCGGTATCGTTGTCTCCAACTGCGGCGACGGCGCCACCGGCCGCGGCCCCGTTCTTGAGTCCTTCAACTTCGCTTCCATGGACCAGATCACCAAGCTCTGGGGCATGGACGGCAAGTACAGCTCCGACGGTATGCCGATCCTCTTTAACGTCTTCAACAACCACTACGGTATGGGCGGTCAGACCCGCGGCGAGACCATGGGCTTCGACATGGTTGCCCGTCTCGGTGCCGGCTTTAATCCCACCCAGATGCACGCCGAGAGAGTCAACGGTTACGATCCTCTCGCCGTCATCGACGCCGTTTCCCGCAAGAAGAAGCTCCTGCTTGAGGGCAAGGGCCCCGCACTTCTTGACGTCGTGACCTACCGTGTGTCCGGTCACTCCCCCTCCGACTCCTCTACCTACCGTACCCAGGAGGAGATCGAGGCCTGGAAGGCAGCCGATCCCATCGTGGCCTTCAAGACCAAGCTGATCCTCGGCGGTATCGCCACCGAGAACGAGATCGCTACCATGCACGAGCAGATCACCGCTCGCATGACCGAGGTCATGAAGCTGGCTATTAACGATGAGATCTCTCCCCGTATGGACCTGGAGAAGGAGCCCGATGCCATCGCCTCCATCATGTTCAGTAATCAGCAGGTCGTCAGCATGGATCCCAGCCGCGAGGCCGAGATGCTCATGCCCAAGGAGGAGTGCCCCCGCGTTAAGGAGATCAAGAACAAGGTTCGCACCGCCACCGACAAGGACGGCAAGCCTGTCTCCAAGATGAAGATGTACAACGTCTGCGACGGTCTCTTCGAGCCGATCATCGACAAGTTCTACGACGATCCTACCCTCATTGCTTACGGTGAAGATAACCGTGACTGGGGCGGCGCCTTCGGTGTTTACAAGAAGATGACCGAGGCAGTTCCTTACCACCGCTTCTTCAACTCTCCCATCTCCGAATCCGCCATCGTCGGCTCCGCCGTGGGCTACGCTATGGCAGGCGGTCGCGCCATCGTCGAGCTGATGTACGCTGACTTCATCGGTTGCGCCGGTGACGAGATCTTCAACCAGATGGCAAAGTGGCAGGCCATGTCTGCCGGCATCCTGAAGATGCCCATCATCCTCCGCGTTTCGGTGGGCTCCAAGTACGGTGCTCAGCACTCTCAGGACTGGACGGCCATCACCTCTCATATCCCCGGCCTGAAGGTCGTATTCCCCGTAACGCCTACAGACGCCAAGGGTCTGATGACCTCCGCGCTGGACGGCACCGACCCCGTCGTCTTCTTTGAGTCCCAGAGAGTCTACGGCTTCGGCGAGCAGTTCGTTGAGGGCGGCGTGCCGGAAGGCAAGTTCTCCATCCCGCTGGGCGAGCCCGACGTGAAGCGTGTCGGTAAGGACGTCACCATCCTGACCATCGGTGCTACCCTGTACCGCGCTATGGCGGCTGCCAAGATGCTGGAAGAGAAGTACGGTGTTTCCGCCGAGATCATCGACGCCCGTTCTCTCGTTCCCTTCAACTACGAGAAGGTCATCGAGTCGGTCAAGAAGACCGGTAAGATCATCATCGTCGGCGATGCTTGCGAGCGCGCTTCCATGATGAAGGATATGGCCGCCAACATTACCGAGTTCTGCTTCGATTACCTCGATGCACCGCCTGTGGCCCTCGGCTCCCGCAACTGGATCACGCCCGCTTACGAGCTGGAGAAGTCCTTCTTCCCCTTCGAGGACGCCATCATCGATTGCATCCACGAGAAGCTGATCCCCCTGAACGGCCACGTTCCCACCCACGACTATTCCGATCTCGAAAAGGTCGAAAGAGCCAAGAAGGGTCTGTAATTTCAATAAAAAACCGTTCCGCCTCGGCGGAACGGTTTTTTGATGGCAAAGCATCGGGACGCGGAAGGAATACGCCATCTTTTCGTCACAAACGGTTGTATTTTGGCCATCCGTGTGCTATAATGAAAGAAGAAAACGACGGAAGGTCCTTCCGTGTGAAACGAGAAAAACGATGAAAGAAACGAAAAAAGCCACCCGAGAGATCCCCATGGAGGATTTACTGTTCCGTGAGAGCATTTCGGTGATGGATGACGAGGCAAAGGCCTTCTATCGTGGCAAGACGGTCATGGTAACGGGCTGCGGCTCCATCGGAGGCGAGCTTTGCCGACAGATTGCCGCCTGCTCCCCCCGACGGCTGGTCATGGTGGACATTTACGAAAACAACGTCTACGACCTGCAGCAGGAGCTACTTCGCGTTTACGGACGAGAGCTTGACCTGGCGGTGGAGATTGCCTCGGTGCAGGACAGGGTATGGATGGAGGTCATCTTTAAGACCTACCGCCCCGACGTCGTCTTCCACGCGGCGGCCCACAAGCACGTGCCGCTGATGGAGCACAGCATCGTCTCTGCCGTAAAAAATAACGTGTTCGGCACCTATAACGTGGTGGAGCTTTCGGAGCGGTACGGTGTCAAGAGGTTCATTCTCATCTCCACCGATAAGGCCGTCAACCCCACCGGCGTTATGGGGGCCACCAAGCGCCTTTGCGAGCGGATCGTACAGAGCCGACACGACAGCGCCACCACCTTTTCGGCGGTGCGGTTTGGTAACGTGCTGGGCTCCTGTGGCTCGGTGATTCCGCTGTTCCGTGCACAGATCGAGGCAGGGGGACCTGTTACCGTGACCGATAAGCGGATGCTCCGCTACCTGATGACCATTCCCGAGGCCGCCCAGCTGGTGATGCAGGCGGGCGCTATGGCCCAAAGCGGTGAGCTGTTCGTCCTCGACATGGGGGAACCGGTGAAGATCCTGGATCTGGCCGAGAACCTCATCCGCCTGTTGGGGTACAAGCCCTACGAGGAGATCGACATCCGTGAGATCGGCCTCCGCCCCGGCGAAAAGCTCTGCGAGGAGCTGCTTGACACCGACGGAGAGGCGGTCAAAACCGCCCACGACCGCATTTTTATTGAGAAGGACGAGCCTGTTGAACGCAGCGAGATCGATGAGATGCTGACGCTCTTGTCAAAGGCGTTGGAACAGGCATCGGAAAGCCTCGATCAAACCGGTGTTGTCGAGGCGTTGTATCGGGCAGTTCCCACATTTCGCAAGCCCGAGGCGCAATGAGGCGACGTTGTGATTCGACGCTTGGGCCATGATCCATCATCCTACGAGGAGAGCATATGTCCGACATTCAAACCATTCTGTTCGATCTTGACGGTACGCTGTTACCCTTGGATCAGGACGTTTTTATCCAAGCATATTTCGAATTGCTGGCCAAGACGCTGTCACCCCGGTATCCTGCCGATCGATTGATGCCCGCTATGCGGAAGGGTGTGGAGGCCATGTTTTATAACGATGGCAAGGCCACAAACGAAGCTGTTTTTTGGAAGACCTTTTGCGCCGTCTACGGAGAGGACGTAACGAAGGATCTGACGGCCTTTGACGCCTTCTACCAAAAGGAATTTCAAGCGTTAAAGGCGGTCTGTGGCTATCAACCCAAGGCGGCCGAAACGGTAGGTCGACTGAAGGAGGCCGGCTTTCGGGTAGCTCTTGCCACCAACCCTGTTTTTCCCTCGGCGGCAACCGAGGCACGAATCCGCTGGGCGGGGCTTGAGCCGAGCGATTTCGCCTACGTCACCACATACGAAAACGCCTCCTTTGCCAAGCCCCACCCTGCCTATTATCGCCGGGTAGCGGCGGTGCTGAACTGTCCGCCGGAGCACTGCCTGATGGTGGGGAACGACGTGGTGGACGATATGGAAGCTGAGCGAGTGGGGATGAAGGTCTTTCTTCTGACCGACAATCTTCTCAATCGGGAAGGGAAGGATATCACCCATTATCCGCAGGGAAGCTACGATGCACTTCTTTCTTATCTGGAAATGCTATGACGCCGACGAGTGCCGCGGAAGCCTGACGCGCCCGTCCGCCGGCTAACAATTGCTTTGTCTTACGACTGTTACGAGGAATCTTATGAACGATACACAGACCTTTGTTGCCACCTGTCTCTTTGGCCTTGAGAAAATGGTAGGGGAGGAGATCGACGCCCTCGGCTATACCCGCACCGAAACCATCGACGGACGTGTCAAGTTCCGTGCCCCCATGGCCGCCATGCCCCGCCTGAACATCAATCTCCGCTTTGCCGAGCGAGTGCTTCTTGAGGTGGGGAGCTGTCCCGCCCCCGACTTTGATACCCTTTTCGAGGGGGTACGCGCCATGCCGTGGGAGGAATACGTGGGGAAGCACGACGCCTTTCCCGTGAAGGGACACAGCATCAAAAGTAAGCTTTTCAGCATTCCTGACTGTCAGAGGATCATCAAAAAAGCCGCCGCCCGCCGTCTTGGATCGGTCTATGGCCTTGAATTTCTTCCCGAGACGGGACTGAAATACCAAATCGAGTTCTTCCTCTTCAAGGACGTGGCATCCCTGATGATCGACACCAGCGGTATGCCCCTCCATAAGCGGGGCTACCGTCCCGTTTCCACCGAGGCCCCCCTCCGTGAGACCTTGGCCGCCGCCCTGGTCAAGCTGGCAAGGCCGAGAGAGGACGTGTTGCTCTGGGATCCCATGTGCGGCTCCGGTACCATTGCCACCGAAGCGGCTCTCATGATGACGGGAACCGCCCCGGGGCTTAACCGTTCCTTTGCCGCTGAGGCCTTCCCCTGGGTGGCCTCCTCAACGTGGGAGGATGCCAGGGATGAGGCCTTTGATCACATCCGTGATACCGATTTTCAGGCCTTCGCCTCCGATATCGATCCCGAGGCGGTGGCCATCGCCAAGGAAACGGTCCGTCGGGCAGGGGTGTCAAAGTACGTGAAGGTATTTGAACAGGACGCTCTGACCATTGCCACCGAGGGACGCCGCGGCACCGTGGTCTGTAACCCGCCCTACGGCGAGCGTCTCTCCACCTTGGAGGAGGCCGAGGAGCTCTACCGCCAAATGGGGGCGCATTTCCGAACCCTCGACCGTTGGCAGATCTACGTGATCACCTCCCACGAGGGCTTTGAAAAGCTTTACGGCCGCCGAGCTGATAAGGCGCGAAAGCTCTATAACGGCATGATCCCCTGTTACTATTATCAGTTCTTTAAACGTTAATAAAAAGCTGTCCTCGTAAGAGGACAGCTTTTTTATTAACGTATTACTGTACGCCGAACAGCAGATCGCCGTAGGTCGGCATAGGCCATGCGGAGGCGGCGGTAAGGGTCTCCATCTCGTCCACCACGGTGCGGAGGGCGTTCATGGCAGGGATCACGTTGTCCTTGTGGTACATGGCCTGCTCGGTGTGATCGTTGATGGCGCGGGCGCAGGTGATGGCGTTTTCCAGGGTCTTGATCTTTTCCCACGCCGAGGCGTTTTTCTTGGAGAGGGTTTCGATCAGCTCGCATTCCACCGAGCTATCGGCGGCAGCACAGGCTTGTCCCATGGCGACCACCGTCTCCGAGAGGGTTTTGATGTATCCCGATACGGCAGGGAGGATCTCCTTGCGCGCCATATCCACCATGGTCAGCGCCTCAATGTTGATGAGCTTGCAGTAGTTTTCCTGCATGATCTCATAACGGGAGCGCATCTCGGTCTCCGAGAAGATCTTGTTTTCCGAGAAGAGACGGATGTTCTTTTCGTCAAGGAAGTGGGAGAGGGCGTCGGGAGTCGTGGGAAGGTTGAGAAGCCCACGAGCCTTGGCCTCGGTCACCCAGCCCTCATCGTAGCCGTTGCCGTTAAAGAGGATCCGCTTGTGAGCGCGGATGGTATCGCGGATCAGATTGTGCAGGGCGGTCTCAAAGTCGTCGGACTGCTCAAGAAGATCGGCAAAGCCCTTCAGCACCTCGGCCACGGCGGTGTTCATCACCACGTTGGCGTCGGAAATGGAGGAGCCGGAGCCCACCATACGGAACTCGAATTTGTTTCCGGTAAAGGCGAGCGGAGAAGTGCGGTTGCGGTCGGTGGTATCCTTGGGGAACTTGGGCAGGATATGTACCCCCACGCGGAGGAGCTCCTTTTCCTTGCCGCCGTAGGCCGTTTCGGTCTCGATGGCGTGGAGGATCTCGTTCAGCTCATCGCCGAGGAAGATCGACACGATAGCCGGAGGGGCCTCGTGAGCACCGAGACGGTGGTCGTTTCCGGCCGAGGCCACCGAAATGCGAAGCAGATCCTGATAGTCGTCTACGGCCTTCATAATGGCGCAGAGGAAGAGCAGGAACTGGGCGTTTTCATAGGGGGTTTCACCGGGCTCCAGGAGATTCACGCCGGTATCGGTGGAGATCGACCAGTTGTTGTGCTTGCCCGAGCCGTTGACGCCGGCAAAGGGCTTTTCATGGAGGAGGCAGACCAGGTCGTGCTTTCTGGCTACGTTCCGCAGGACCTCCATGGTGAGCTGATTGTGGTCGGCGGCGATGTTGGTGGTGGTAAAAATGGGGGCCAGCTCGTGCTGGGCGGGAGCCGCCTCGTTATGCTCGGTCTTGGCGAGAACGCCAAGCTTCCAAAGCTCCTCGTCCACCTCGGACATAAAGGCGGCAACCCGGGGCTTGATGGAGCCGAAGTAGTGGTCGTCCAGCTCCTGTCCCTTGGGGGCCATGGCACCGAAGAGGGTGCGGCCGGTGTAGATCAGGTCCTTCCGACGGTCAAAGAGCTCGCGGCTGATGAGGAAATATTCCTGCTCGGCGCCCACCGTGGTCTTGACGGAGGTGACGTCGGCGTTGCCGAAGAGCTTCAGCACCCGCAATACCTGCTTGTTGATGCGCTCCATGGAACGAAGCAGAGGCGTCTTTTTATCCAGGGCCTCACCGCCGTAAGAGCAGAAGGCGGTGGGGATGCAGAGGGTGTTATTTTTGATAAAGGCATAGGAGGTAGGGTCCCACGCGGTATAGCCCCGTGCCTCAAAGGTGGCGCGAAGGCCGCCTGAGGGAAAGGAGGAGGCGTCGGACTCGCCCTTGACCAGCTCCTTGCCGGAAAATTCCATGATGACCTTGCCGTCGCCTACCGGGCTGATGAAGCTGTCGTGCTTCTCGGCCGTGATGCCGGTCATGGGCTGGAACCAGTGGGTAAAGTGGGTTGCGCCTTGTTCGATCGCCCAGTTTTTCATGGCGTTGGCTACGACGTTAGCAACCTCAAGATCAAGGCGTTTGCCGTTCTTGATGGTGCGCTGCATGGCGCGATAGGTCTCCTTCGGGAGCCGTTTCTGCATGACGGCGTCGCCGAAAACCATGGATCCAAAGCGCTCGGTTACGGTACTCATGGTAATTCTCCTTTGTTTTAAAAAGAAAACGTCAGCGAACTTCATCACTGACGCCCTGTCCATCTTATCCATATTATAACGCGGAAAGTGGCGTGTGTCAAGTGGTTTCATTATATTTTGTCGAACGGTGGTAAAGCTCCCTGCGGTCTGCATCAACGGGAGATCAGTCGCATGACCTCGTTCTTTTTCCCCATGATGATGATGTGGTCCTCGGCCTCAAAAAGGTAGTCGGCTGTGGGCATGATGACCTCACCGTTCGCTTTTTTTATGGTGAGAACGTTGATGCCGTGCTTGCGGCGGATGTTGATCAGACCAATGGTTTTGCCCTGCCATTCGGGGAGAACAGGGATCTCAAAGATGGAGTATTCGGGCGTTAGCTCAATGAAATCGTAAAGGTTATTGGCAGAGCAACGGATGGCCAGCTTTTCGGCCATATCCCGTTCGGGGTAGACTACCTCGTCGGCGCCGTTGCGTAGGAGAAACTTGGCCTGAATGTCACGGTTAGCCTTGGCGATGACGCGCTTGGCCCCAAGCTCCTTCAGTTGGGAGGAGATTTCAAGGGAGGACTGAAAATTCTCGCCGATGGTGACGAAGCAGATGTCAAAGGTGTCGACCCCGAGAGACCGCAGCACGTCGGGATTGGTACAGTCGCAGATCTGAGCGTTGGTAAAGTGGGGAGCCAATTCATTGATAATATCGGCGTTTTCGTCGATGATCATGACGTCGTTTCGCAGCTCCATCAGACGCTCGGCCAAGCGCTGACCGAAGCGGCCCATGCCGATGACAAGGATATTTTTCATAAGCCGTTCCTTTCCTGAAGGGTTATAAAAGCATATTTTCCGTTGGGCGGGTAATGGGAACGTTCTCCCGTTTGGAGGCCAAGGCAATGACGAGGGACATCATGCCTACACGGCCGAAGTACATCAGGGCCGATAGGATCAGCTTGGACGCCGCCGAAAGGGAGGAAGTGATCCCCATGGTCATGCCGACGTTTGAGAGAGCTGAAACGGTTTCATACAGCACCTCTGTAACGGAAAAGGGCTCGATGGCGCAGATGGTTACCGTGGAGATCGAAAGAATCATGAAATAGACGGTAGCGATGGCCGAAGCCTGTCGTACCAGATCGCCGTCAACACGGCGGCGGAAAAGATTGGTGGCGTTGATCTGCCGAGCCGAGGCAAGAGCACCGGCCAAAAGAGCCACCAGGGTGGTGACCTTAATGCCGCCTGCCGTAGAGCCGGGGGCGCCGCCTACCACCATCAGGAGAATGGTGAGAGCAATGCTGCCGTCCGAAAGGGAAGAAAGCTCTACGGTATTAAAGCCCGCGGTACGGGGGGTAACGGCGTTGAAAAGAGCCGACAGGATCCGTTCCTTGGCCGTCAGCGGGATGGCATCGTTGTGAAGCTCAAAGAGGAAGAACAGCACCGTTCCTCCCGCAAGGAGGAGGCCCGTCATGATGAGCACCACCTTGCTGTGCAGAGAAAGGCGCTTGGGATGGAATCGTATGGCAAACAGCTCCTGCCAGACCACAAAGCCGATGCCGCCTGCCAGGATCAGCAGGATCACGGTGACGTTCACCGTGATGTCACCGGTGTAGCCGGTCAGGGAGGACTCGCCAAACCGTCCCATCAGGTCAAAGCCCGCGTTGCAGAAGGCCGATACCGAGTGAAAAACGGCGTTCCAAATGCCCCGTCCCCATCCCATGCGCGGGATGAAGCGGGTGGCAAGGGCCACGGCGCCGATGCCTTCAAAGGCAAGGGTAAAGAGAAGGATACTTCGGATGAGCTTGCTGACACCGCCCACCGAGTCGTTACCGGATGACAGCATGACCAGCTTGCGCTCTTGTAACGACATTTTATGCTTCAGCACCTGCGAGAGCAGGGCCACCAGCGTCATGATCCCCAATCCCCCCACCTGAATGAGGAGCAGTAATACCGCCTGCCCAAAGGCAGACCAATGGGCATAGGTGGCAACGGGGATCAGTCCCGTTACACAGGCCGCTGAGGTAGAGGTCATGAAAGCATCGACAAAGCCCGTCCACTCCCCCGTACGGGAGGAAATGGGCAGAGCCAGCAGCAGCGTGCCTACGGCGATCACGCCCAGGTAGCCCAGCGCTACAATCTGCATCTGTGTCAGGCCTTTACGGCGTTTTACGGTAGGATTCATGTTTTCGGTTGCTCTTGAGCTTGAGTAGGATCCGGTGATTCGGTATCCTCGGGAAGAGGATCGTTTTCCGGCGGCGTGATCACGGGCTCCGGGCCGAGACTCAGGACGAAGTTGATGGTGGTGCCCTTGACGGCCTGGGTGCCGGAGGGGATGCTCTGAGAGATGATCAGCCCTTCGGCGACGGTGTCGGAGTATTCGTAGGTGACCTCACCCACGCGGAAGTTACCGTTCATCTTTTTGTAGGCTTCCTTGGGCGTCAATCCCGTCAGAACCGGCACGTCCACCTTTTGGATCTTGGCGCCGGCGCTGTAATAGATCACGAGGGTAGAGCCCTCGGTGACCTCGGAACGGGCGGCGGGCTCGGTGTAGAGCACGTAACCGACCTCCACCGTATCACTTGCCACCTGACGGTACTCGCAGCGCAGGCCCAGCTTTTCGGCATCGTTTCCGGCCACACGGTAGTCCATAATGGAGTAGTCGGGAACGGTGAGGGTCTTGGCTCCCTTGCTGACGGTGAGGGTAACGGTGCAGTACTGCTGATTCTTGATGACGCGGCGTCTGGCCCCGGGCTCGGGGTCCTGTGCAATGACAGTGTTTTGGGGAACGTTAGCGTCGTATTTCGTTTCGATGACCAGCTTGTAGAGGGAGGAATCAAAGGACTCCATCAGCTCCTCGTCGTATACCTTGCCGATCGCGTCGGGGACGCTGATGGTCATGGGGGCGTTCACGCTCTGATCCTTCATGACCTGATCCAGAATGGTAACGCCGCTGATGATGAAGACGATCAAAAATGCCACGGCAACGCCCAGGATAATGGGGAACATGGAGCGGCTTTCGGGGCGGCGCTTACGGCTTGCGGTTCTTTTCTTACTCATATCGTTGTCCAGGATCAGCCGATGTCCCGAGGAGGGGTCAGCGTCGGGTACGGCCTTGCGGGTTTTGAAGATCAGGGTGTGGTTGTCGCGGAGGCGGGACACGTAGCGAAGCATCTGCTCGGCGTTCTGGAAGCGGCGCTCGGGCGTCTTTTCCATAGCCCCGAGGATAACCTGCTCCAGTCCCTTGGGGATGTCGGCCTTGATGGCGGTGGGCTCCTTGGGTTGTTCCTTTACCTGCATCATGGCAACCGAGACGGGGGTGTCGGCGTTGAAGGGCAGGGTGCCGGTGGCCATCTCATACATGGTGACGCCAAGGGAGTAGAGGTCGCTGCGTTGGTCGATCTCCTTGCCGCTGGCCTGCTCGGGGCTGATATAGTATACGGTGCCGATGGCCTTATCGCTCGTGGGAACCACGTCTCCGTCCTCCAGCATGGCGATGCCGAAATCGGTCACCTTCACTCTGCCGTTTTTGAGGAGAAGAATGTTCTGGGGCTTGATGTCCCGGTGGACGATTCCCTTGCTGTGGGCGTGCTGCAGAGCCTTGAGGACCTGCTCGGAATAGCTGAGCACCTCCTCGGTGGAGAGAGCCCCCTTCTTTTGCATATAGCTTTTTAGGGTAATGCCCTCGATACGTTCCATCACGAAATACTTCGGATTTCCCTTGACGGACACGTCAAAGATCTTGACGATATTGGGATGGGAAAGCATCGAAACGGCCTTGCTTTCATTGATAAAGCGCTTTACCGCCACCTCGTCGTTTGACATATCGTCCTTCAACATTTTGACGGCAACGGTGCGGTTCATGATCAGATCGGTAGCCTCAAAGACCATGGCCATACCGCCCACGCCAATGACCCGGCGAATCCGGTATCTTCTGTCTAAGAGCTTACCTATATAACGGTCGAAATTTTCCATTTCAAAACAGTTCCTTTATGATCGATGGGGATCGCTAAGTAACAATCAGATTTTTCCGAGGACGACGGTAATGTTGTCGATACCGCCGCCATCGTTGGCCAAAGCCACCAGCGTCTCGGCACAGCGCGTTAGCTCCTCGCCGTTCTCGGCATGGATAGCGGAGGCCATCGCCTCGTTGGAAACGCAGTTGGTCAGCCCGTCGGAGCAGAGCAGGAGATAGGCCCCCGCGGCGAGATCCAGGGAAAAGAGATCGGGGACGGTTTCGGGCTCATTGCCGACGGAACGGATGATGATATTGCGGATGGAGGCGGCCTTAGCCTCCTTCATGGTGATCTGCCCCATGTCGACCAGGTACTGTACGTAGGAGTGATCGCGGGTGATCTGCTTGAGCTCCCCTGCAGTCAGTGCATAGAGACGGCTGTCGCCCACGTTGATCACGCTGACGCGGCCATCCTCGGTCACCAGGGCCGAGACCAGCGTGGTGCCCATGCCCTTCAGCGACTCGTCGGCCTGAGCCGCCTCGTAGACGGCGGTGTTGGCGGCGGCAACGGCCTCCTTCAAAAGAGCCGTGTCGTGAGGGGCGTCGGGAGAAAAGCCCTTGCAAACCGTCTCGGTATAGACCGAGCAGGCAATGCGGCTGGCCACGTTGCCGCCGTTGGCGCCTCCCATGCCGTCGCAAACGGTGAGAAGACAAGCTCCCCCCGCCAGCTCCGTGATGTTAAAGTTGTCTTGATTGTTGGCGCGACGTTTTCCCACGTCGCTTTTTCCGCTGAAGATCATGAAAATACCTCATAAAGACGATTTTCATCGTTTGGTTTGTTGGATGTTCTTATCCCTCGTCCTGCCCGTTCAGCCGAAGCTGACCGCAGGAGGCGTTGATGTCGGGGCCGAGCCGCCGTCTGACCGTGGCGTTGATGCCGCGGGCGACCAGCGTCTTTTGGAAGGCCATGACGGCCTCAGAATCGCTTTTTTGATAGTCTCTCTCCGAGACAGTGTTTAAGGGGATCAGGTTCACGTGAATCGGCATGGAGCCCAGCTGTTTTTTTAGCCCTTTGGCCAAAGCCTCTGCCCGGGAGACCGAATCGGTCTCTCCTGCGATCAGGGTATATTCGAAGGAGATCCGCCGTCCCGTTTCGGCAAAGTAATCGCAGCAGGCGGCAAGCAGCTCCTCCACGCTCCACTTGTTGGTGATGGGCATTAAGGATTTTCTCTCCTCGGTGTCGATGTTGTGAAGGGAGATCGACAGGGTGATCGGCAGGTTCTCCTTTTGGAGCTTGCGGATGCCGTCCACCACCCCGCAGGTAGAGAGGGAAATATGGCGGTAGCCGATGTTCAGTCCGTCCTCGGCGTTGACCAGGTGAAGAAACCGAACGACGTTGTCATAGTTGTCCAGGGGCTCGCCAATGCCCATCATAACGATGTTGGCAATGCGCTCTCCCAGGTCGTTCTGGGCGGCCATTACCTGTCCCAGGATTTCCGAGGGGGCAAGGTTGCGGGTGAGTCCCCGCAGGGTAGAGGCGCAGAAGCGGCATCCCATGCGGCAGCCTGCCTGGCAGGAAACGCAGATGGTATTGCCGTGCTTGTATTTCATGACGACGCTCTCAATGAGCTGGCCGTCGGATAAGGCAAAGAGATATTTGACGGTACCGTCGATCTGCGAGATCAGCTTCCGCACGATGCGGGGCAGGGTGACGTGGCACCCCCGTTCGATCAGCTTTTCGCGGAAGTCGCGGGGCAGATTGCGCATCTCCTCGACGGGCGTGCCTTTGACGACCCAGCCGCGAAGCTGCTTGGCACGGAAGGCGGGATAGCCCATGTCCGCCACCAAGGCGGCAATCTCATCATACGGTAACGAGAGAAGATCCATACCCATAGAATGTCCTGTTCGCTTACAAAATTTCCTTGATGGTGTAATCGGCATCGCCGAGGCCGAGCTCCACCAGCTTTTCCACCTGCACGTAGGGGTCCTTACCGTGGAGACGCTCGAAGAGGTGACCGTGGTCACGAAGCTCCATGCCTTGAGGCACGCCCACGGGGATGAGGTTTTCCATCTTGACGGCGTCCAGGGAGGCCTTTTCTACCGAGGCGATGTCGTACCCCGCCATAATGCCGATGTCGGGCACAAGGGAGGGAGTCGTCAGGCCCCAGCAGTCGCACAGGGCGGTAATGGAGATCAAAAGATTGATGTAAAAGACGTTGCCGGGTTCAAAGGTATCGATGACGGTCTTGGTACAGAGCGCCAGTCCGTGCTGAAAATCCCGGTAATCGTGGGCATCCAAGGTAATGGCATCGGTGGGGCACACCTTGACGCAGTGAGTGCAGTTCGTGCAGTGATGGTAGTTCACCCGGTAGTTGCCGTCCTTGTCAAAGCGGTTGGCGTGATGGTTGCAGGAGCCGATACACTGCTCACAGTGGATACACTTGTCGGCGTCCCAGACCAGGCCGCCCTCCAGTCCGTGGATCTCACGGCGGGTACGGTCGGTCACACATCCCATGGCAATGTTCTTGGTAGCTCCGCCGTAGGCGCAGGAGCCGTGGCCCTTGAAATGGGAGAAATCGATGAGAACGTCGGCATCGTGGATCAGACCCGCCACGTCCACGTGACGGAAGGTGCGGTAGTCTACGTCCTTGGTGTAGAAGTACTTTCCGAAATACCCGCAAACGTCAAGAACGGGACAGCCGAGGTTGGCCTCGGTGTAGCCGCGGCGCTCGGGGTGACGGCGCTGAACGTAATGGTCGGTGACGAAGCACTCGCCGCCGTGCCGACGGATAAAGTCCGACAGCTTAATGACGAAGATGGGAGGGATGGTGGTATAGCCGGTGCCGTCCCCTACGTGCATCTTGATGGCGACCTTCTTACCGTTCACCCTGTCTCCCAGGCCGGAGGCCTCAAGAAGGCGATCAAATTTGGCGGGAAGCGTTTCGTTTTGGTCGTATTTAGCGTAGGCAACCGAAGCAAACAGTACGTCAGACATGGGAGGATCCTTTCAAAAACGTTCATAACGATAGTTATTCATATTAGTATACCATATTTTGCTGGATAATGCAAACCCTTTTGCAAAAAAAATGGAGGATTTCGGGCATTTTTTCACACAAAGGCAGGGATAACAAAACGGCGGCAGCCACGCGGACTGCCGCCGATACCGACCTTATTCGTCGGCGCGGTATTTGTTTACGATATGGAAGATGTTATCGTCGCACTCGCACCAGACCTCGTCCCACTCCATGGAGTAGACGGCGCCCAGCATGGACTTGGCGCTGACGATGAAGTTGCGGTTTTTATCGGTGAGAAACGCCTTGGCGTCGCTTTTCGTCATATCGCCGACGAAGGCGTTGATATCGGACATGGTGTCCAAACGAATTTTGATTCTCATAGATCGGAATTCCTTTCTTTGTACTCAGTGGTATGATAACGCGTTTTGTGGGATTTGTCAAGAGGAAGCCTGTCGAAGCACTCATTCATCGTCCAGCTTAAGGACCGCCATGAAGGCCTCGGGAGAAACCTCCACCGAGCCCAGCTGGCGCATCTTCTTCTTGCCTTCCTTCTGCTTTTCCAGGAGCTTCTTCTTTCGGGTGATGTCACCGCCGTAGCACTTGGCCAAAACGTCCTTGCGGAGGGCCTTAACGGTTTCACGGGCGATGATCTTGCCGCCGATGGCGGCCTGAATGGGGATCTCAAAGAGCTGCCGCGGGATATTCTCCTTCAGCTTTTCGGCGATCTTGCGAGCCCGGCCGTAGGCCTTTTCCTCATGCACGATAAAGGAGAGGGCGTCCACGATGTCACCGTTGAGGAGAATGTCCAGCTTCACCAGCTTGCTGGGGACGTAGCCGCTGATCTCGTAATCCAGGGAGGCATAGCCGCGGCTGCGGCTCTTCAAGGCGTCAAAAAAGTCGTAGATGATCTCGTTTAAGGGAAGATCGTAGTGAAGCTCGGTGCGGTTGGCGTCGAGGTACTTCATGTTGATGAAATTACCGCGCCGATCCTGACAGAGATCCATGATATTGCCCACGTACTCGGCGGGGGTGATGATGTTGGCCTTCACCATAGGCTCGTAGGCGGTCTCGATCTCATCGGGGGCGGGGTAGTTACTGGGGTTATCGATGCGGACGAGCTCACCGTCGCGTTTTTTGATCTCGTAAATTACGCTGGGGGCGGTGGTGATGATGTCCAGGTTGTATTCCCGCTCCAGACGCTCCTGCACGATCTCCATGTGAAGAAGACCGAGGAAGCCGCAACGGAAGCCAAAGCCAAGGGCAATGGAGGTTTCGGGCTCGAAGGCCAGGGCCGCATCGTTGAGCTGAAGCTTTTCCAGGGCATCGCGGAGGTCGTTGTACTTGGCACCGTCGGCGGGATAGATGCCCGAGAAGACCATAGGAAGGGCCTGACGGAAGCCGGGAAGCGGCTGGTCAGTGGGATCGTCGGCGGAGGTCACGGTGTCACCCACTCGGGTGTCGGACACCGTCTTGATGCTGGCGGTGAAGTAGCCGACCTCGCCTGCCGATAGGGTAGATCCGGCACGGAGGCCGAAGGGAGCCAGGGTTCCCACCTCCACCGTCTCAAAGACGGTACCGGAGCTCATCATCATGACGCGGTCACCGGCGGTGAGCTTACCGTCGATCACACGGACAAGCACCACAACGCCCAGGTAGGGATCGTAGTAGGAGTCGAAGATCAGACATTTCAGCTTGCCTTTTTCGTCGCCCTTGGGGGCGGGGATGTCGGAGATGACCTTTTCCAGGACCGACTCAATGTTGAGCCCCGTCTTGGCGGAAACGGCGGGGCAGTCCTCGGCGGGGATGCCGATGACGTCCTCGATCTCCTTTCGCGTGCCGTCGATGTCGGCAGAGGGGAGGTCGATCTTGTTGATGACGGGAACGATCTCAAGATCGCTCTCCACGGCAAGGTAAGCGTTGGCCAAGGTCTGGGCCTCAATGCCCTGGGTGGCGTCCACCACCAGAAGAGCCCCCTCGCAGGCGTTTAAGGAACGGGAGACCTCGTAATTGAAGTCCACGTGACCGGGGGTGTCGATTAGGTTGAGGGAATAGGTCTGGCCGTCGGAGGCGGTGTAGGCCATGTTGACGGCGCGGGCCTTGATGGTAATGCCGCGCTCCCGTTCCAGCTCCATGTTGTCAAGGACCTGGGATTCCATCTCACGGGTGGAAACGGTGCGAGTCAGCTCCAAAATGCGGTCGGCCAGGGTGGATTTTCCGTGGTCGATGTGAGCAATGATGGAGAAATTGCGGATGTTTGACTGTCTATCGCTCATAAGAAGCGCCTTTCATCGGGTTATTTGAAATCGGACAGGTTCAGCCCCATGGTATCGCGGAGCATGACGGTCAGGCGACAGAGGGGTAGGCCCACGATGGTAAAATAATCGCCCTCGATCCGTTCCACGAAAGCCCCGGCAGGGCCTTGGATGCCGTAGGCACCCGCCTTGTCAAGGGGAGCGCCGGAGCGCACGTAGTCTTCGATCTCCCCGTCGGTCAGCGTGCGGAAGTGAACCGAGGCCGTCTCCACGCAGGAGTCCAATGTGCCGTCGGAGATCACCGCCATACCGGTGTGAACGAAGTGGGTCTTGCCCGACAGGAGACGGAGCATCTCACGGGCTTCCGATGCGTCCTTGGGTTTTCCCAGGATCTTACCCTCGATCTCCACCAGGGTATCGGCCGCCACCACGGGACAGCCATCGGGGCGGATCCGACGAAAGATCTCCTCGGCCTTCCTGCGGGCCAGACACTCGGCCAGCAGGGCAGGGGTGTCTGCCGTCACAGACGACTCGTCCACCCGGGGAGTGATCGGCTCCACGTTTAGCCCCAGCATACGGAGCAGCTCAAGACGGCGAGGGGATTGGGAGGCAAGAATCAGCTTTTTCGTCATCGTTACTCACCGACGGCGGAGGATCGCAAAGCCGCAGAGAACGGCAATGACGGAAAAGATAATGACTGCGACGCTCAGCTCAAAGGTAGCGCCAACCGTCAAGCTCAAAACACCCAGATCCAGAACCAGGGGAGAGGTGATGCCGAAATCCATGCCGAAGGCCAGCCAGGAGAGTCCGGAGATCCCGTCTGCCAAGCGGGCGACCAAGGTTCCCAGTACGATGCCGGCACAAACGAACAATAAAATGAGCAGCGAGCGTTTCATACACGTTTCCTCGTTTCAACGACGTTGGGGGAGAGCCCCTTTAACCTCACTATTATACCATAAAATCCAAAAGATTGCAACAAAAACTTTGAGACCGGGCGGAAAAGAGCCCTCCGCGGGGGACGGGGAGGATAGTTCACAAAAAATTCATAAAGAAAATTCCCAAAACCTCTTGCAATTTCGCCCCTGCCATGGTATAATATCACACGTTGAAACGCATGGCCTGTTGGTCAAGAGGCTAAGACGCCGCCCTCTCACGGCGGAAACAGGGGTTCGATTCCCCTACGGGTCACCATGAAAACGCAGGCAAATGCCTGCGTTTTTCGTTTAATACGAGGATCAAGGAGAAGGACTATGGGTATCTTAAAAGGAAATGCGATCGTCGGACAGTCCGGCGGTCCCACCGCCGCCATTAACGCAACGCTTTCAGGCGTGATCCGTGGCGCCATTGCCGATCAAAACATCGGCACCATCTACGGCGCCTTTAACGGCGTGGAGGGTATGCTGGCCGGCACCTACTGCAATCTGTCGGAGATCTTTGCCGACGAAACGAAGCTGAAGACGCTGGAAACGACGCCGGCCGCCGCCCTCGGCTCCTGCCGCAAGAAGCTTCCCAAGCTGGATGGTAGTGACGACAAGGCCGAGGAGACCTACGAGAAGCTGTTCGCATTCTTCAAAAAGCTGGACATTCGCTACTTCTTCTATATCGGTGGCAACGATTCCATGGATACCGTGGCTAAGGTCTCGGCCTACGCCAAGGCCCACGACTACGAGATCCGCGTCATGGGGGTGCCCAAGACCATCGATAACGACCTGGTGGTCACCGACCATACCCCCGGCTTCGGCTCTGCCGCCAAGTATATTGCCACCTCCATGGCCGAAATGCTCTGCGACTGCGCAGTGTACACCGTGAAGGCCGTGACCATCGTGGAGATCATGGGCCGTGACGCCGGCTGGCTTACCGCCTCGGCCGCTCTCACCCGTGTCAACGGCATGGAGCCGGACCTTATCTATCTGCCCGAGCGTGCCTTCGACCTTGAGGCCTTCTTCGAGGACGTTAAGGAAGCCCTTGACCGTCACCCCAACGTGGTGGTGGCCGTTTCGGAGGGCATCCGCACCGCCGACGGCAAGTACGTCTGCGAGCTGGTGTCCAACAGCGGTACAGACGCCTTCGGCCATAAGATGCTGTCGGGTACCGGTAAGGCACTGGAGCTGGCCGTGAAGGAGCGCATCGGCTGTAAGGTCCGTTCGGTAGAGCTGAACATTCTCCAGCGCTGCGCCGCTCATCTCGGCTCCCTCACCGACATCACCGAGTCGGTCAGCGTGGGCAAGGCCGCCGTAGAGGCCGCCTCCTCGGGTATGACGGGTAAGATGATGACCATCGAGCGCGTCTCCAACGAGCCCTACGTCTCCCGTCCCGGCTGTGAGGACATCGATAAGATCGCCAATATGGTGAAGGGCGTTCCCGCCGAGTTCATCAACGAACGCGGCAACGGCATCACCGACGAGGGTGTTCGGTACCTCCTGCCCCTCATCGAGGGCGAGAGCTATCCCGTCTACGAAAACGGCCTCCCGGTATTTCTTTCTCTGAAATAACGCTCGTGTGAGCATAGAATCAACCTCCGTTTCATACAATGCTATCGGTTCCTTTCAAAAAGAAAGACGGATCGCAGGAAACGGAGGTTGAATTATGTTTATCGGAGATTTTAGGCCAGAGGGAAGCATCCTGGCATCTCCCGAAAATCGGGAATACCTGGCTAGCGAGCAGGGACTGGAGCGAGCCATGAACGAGGGCGTCATCCTGGAGGCCATGGCGGTGCGCTGTGACAGCGACTTTCGGCTGACGGTAGAGCTCGGCTGTATGCGGGGCTACATCGACCGGGAGGAGGTGCTGCTGACCCACGGAGAGGAAACGGTGCGGGATATCGCCGTCATCACCCGGGTAGGGAAGGCGGTGTGCTTCAAGGTCATGGGCTTCTTTTACGAGGGAGGCCGCCGCGTGGCGCGGCTATCCCGTCGAGAGGCACAGAGGGAGTGCTATGAGTCCTTTCTATGCGACCTGATCCCGGGAGACGTTATCGAGGCCAAGGTCACCCATCTTGAAAGCTTCGGCGCCTTTGTGGACGTGGGCTGCGGCATCGTGTCGCTTTTGTCCATCGATTGCATTTCGGTGTCACGGATTTCCCATCCCTCCGATCGGTTTCGGGTGGGGGACCGCATCCGTGTGGTCATCAAAAGTCTTGAGCCCGATACAGGGCGGATCTTTGTCAGCCATAAAGAGCTTCTCGGCACGTGGGAGCAAAATGCCGCTCTGTTTGAGGTAGGACAGACCGTGGCAGGGATCGTACGGAGTATTGAGACCTACGGTATTTTCGTGGAGCTTACTCCCAATCTGGCGGGGCTGGCCGAGTACCGTCCCGATATGACAGTGGGACAGGTGGCGGCGGTCTACATAAAGAATATCATCCCCGAGCGCATGAAGCTGAAGCTGGTGCTCATTGATTCCTACCGCGGGGAAGGGGAGCCGAGCCGCCGCGTGGTCGGCTATCCCGAGGAAACGGTCCACATCGCCTCCTGGCGTTATTCTCCCGCCTGTTGTCCCAGGGTGATCGAAACGGTGTTTGAGCCATCATAAAGGAACGGCAGGGTGCGCTGCAAAGCAGCGCACCCTGCCGTTTGGTTTAGTCGCCTGTCAGGAGGTCTTTTCGGTCAAGACGATTTCAATATCGATCATCTCGGCACGTTCGGTTCGGTAATTGACGCGGGATACGGTGACCTTCACGGTGTCGCCCACCTCGTATTCCTGAAGAAGGGCCTTGAGGTCAATGAAGCTGGTAATCTGGATCGAATCGATGGCCGCCAGACGGTCACCGGTCTTCAGACGCTTATCCTCGGCATTGATGATATAGACGCCGTAGCCGCTGATAAAGTAGCGGCTGTACTGCCAGTGCTGCTGAATGTCGGCCTGGTCCAGGACCTCAATCACCTCCACGCCCAGCTTCACGCGGCCGGTGACGTAGCCGTGCTCGATCAGCTCGGCGGCTACCTCCATGGCGTCGTCCACCGGAATGGCAAAGCCCAGTCCCTCAATGTTCTCGCCGGCGGATTTGGCGTTCACGACGCCGATCAGCTGGCCGTCCATGTTAAAGAGACCGCCGCCGGAGTTGCCGGGGTTGATCTCGGTGTTGGTTTGCAGGAGATGGTAGGTGGTACCGTCGATGATGACGTCGCGGTCAAGGGCGCTGACGATGCCGTTGGTGACCGAGCCGCCCAGCTCGCCCAGAGGATTGCCGATAGCGACCACTTCCTCCCCCACCACGACCTTGGAAAAATCGGCAACGGTTGCGGCCTTTAAGCCCTTCACGTCGATCTTGATAACGCCGATGTCGGTCTGGGTGTCAGCGGCAGTGTAGGTGGCCTCGTATTCCTCGCCGCTCGTCAGCTTGACCATGACCTTGGTGGCGCCCTCAATGACGTGGGCGCAGGTAATGACGTAGCTGCCGCCCTCACCGGAGGAGATGATGACACCGCTGCCGGCGCCCTGGGTGACGTACTGGCCGTAATACTTGTCGGTGGAGACCGTCTCGGTGGTAACCTCTACCACCGCATCGGCAGCAACCGAGGCCACGTAGGCGGCCGAGCCCTTTTCGGTCACAGGGGGCTTATCCTCCTGATTGCCCTGCTGAATGACCACCGTACCTCCGCCCAGCGGCAGACTGACTCGACCGGACAGAAGGCTGTAAAGGAAAGCACCTCCGGCCCCTCCGATGAGAAGGCAAATGACCATAGCAACGGTCACCATGCCCACCACGAAGCCCTTTGTGGCCGGCTTCTTTTCCTTTGCGGGAGGACGGTAGAAGGTGGTAGGCTGATAGGGAGGATAGCCGTTGTTGGAATAGGGGGACGGATTTCCTCCCTCGTAATTCCGATAACCCTGCCCCTGGGCGTAGCCGCTTGGCGGATAAGCATTGCCGTAGGGATTGGCATTCTCCGTCTGACGGTAGGCGTTTGTCTGGTAGGACGCCTGGGGATCGTTTGAACGAGCCCCATAAGGACTGCCGTAGTGAGGCATCTGGGCCTGTCCTGCCGCCGGCTCCTGGGGGGCGGCCGATTCTGCAGCAGGGGGCGGGGTAACGAGGGGTTCTTTTCCAAACTCGTCACGATTCATGTTTTCAAAACCGTTATTCATGGTAAGACCTCCAAAATGTGGAAACAAAGAGACGTTTCCCATGGGATATTCTTATTATATAACCCGTTTATGACCGTAATGTGATGATTTTCGAAATATTTATTGAAAAAATGCGATCGGTATGCTATAATAGCAGGAGAAAAGACAACAGAAAGGAAAACGCCATGAAACCTACCGCCGTGATTACCGGTGGCTCTCGGGGGATCGGAGAGGCCACGGTGCGCCTTCTGGCAGCCAAGGGCTACGCCGTGGTATTTGCCTACCGGAGCGCCGAGGATAAAGCCAAAGCACTGGAGGACGAGTTGCACGCCCAAGGCCTTGACGTGTTGGCGGTGAGAGCCGACGTGACCGATACCGAGCAGGTAAGGGCACTCTTTGCCCTTGCCGATAGGATCTACGGCAGGGTGGATGTGCTGGTCAATAACGCAGGCATCGCCCGCCAGCAGCTCCTTACCGACGTATCGGACGCCGATTACGAGGCGGTGACGGCGTTGAATCTGGGGGGCGTTGTCCGTTGCTGTCGGGAGGCCGTTCCGTATTTCTTAAAGCACCATCGGGGAAGCATCGTCAACGTATCCTCGGTCTGGGGCGTCGTCGGCGCCTCCTGCGAGAGCGTTTACTCCGCCTCCAAGGCAGGCGTTATCGGCTTCACCAAGGCCCTGGCCAAGGAGCTTGGCCCCTCCGGTATTCGTGTGAACTGTCTGTGTCCCGGCGTGATCGATACCGAAATGAACACCATGTACGGAAGGGACGTCATGGATGCCCTTGCCGATGAAACGCCTCTCGGCCGCATCGGAGCCCCGAGGGAGGTAGCGGAGGCCATCGCCTTCCTTGCGTCCGACGCCGCGTCCTTTGTGACCGGACAGGTACTGGGTGTGGACGGGGGCTTTGGTCTTTGACAAAAACATTAACGGTCTGTCACCATCGTGACAGACCGTTTTTTTGTTGTGTTACTGCTTGTTGCGGCGTTTTTCCTTTAGGTAACGGAGGAGAAAGGGCGTCATGGTCAGGCCGATGGCGACGGGAATCACAATCAGCAGAGTAAGGACGTCCTTTACCGCCGACGGCATTTCCTTCCCGGTGTCAGCGGGCTCCGTGGAAGAGGGCATATCGGGCGCGGTGTCAGGAACGGTACCCTCCGAGCCCGCGGTGGTCTCGGTGGTTTCGGGGAGTGGCTCCTCGGTGTCAACGCTTGTTTCGGGCGTCGTGAGGAAATCCCGGTAGTCTGCCAGAATCTCGGAAAGGGAAGCCCCGCCATATGCGGCATACAGATCGGCGGCTCCTTCGGGGATGGCCCGATGGTCGTATTGGGTGGTGTAGGAATAGGCCATGTCAAGAAGGAGCTGCTCGTTGTTTCGCAGCGAGGCGATCTCAAGGCCGATGCCGGCGCCGCGGGAATGGGTACCGATGGGAACAGTAATCTCGGGAATGCCGAGAGGCGGCGCCAGAATCTTCACGTTGGTCACGAAATTCTGCTCGTAGACCTTCAGGGTTCCCGATTCCGAAACGCCCCGCCATTGAGGCGCGTGGAGATACGTCGGGAAGATCACGGCGGCAATATCGTTGTCCTTGAGCAGAGCTTCAAAGGCCGTATAGAAGGCGTTGACCGACTTTTTGGTGTTGTTGGCACAGGCGTTTGAGAGGGTGAATACCTTGGGCATCGACACCTCAATGACCTCAGCGCCGCAGGCTCTCAGCTCCTCAACGGCTCGGTCAAAGGTGGCAAGGATCTCCTTGTCCAGATTGCCCGCCTTTCGGCTTGACAGGGAGCTGACCGGTCCCGAAAGCTCCTTCAGAATACCGATGCGAAGCCCTTCCAGGGCATTGGCGTTCAAATTTTGGGTGTAGGTTCCGTTCCCCACAAGGGTATCGAGCAAAATGGCCTGATCCTTCACCGTGCGGGTGATGGCGCCGGGGGTATCCCGCTTGGTGTTGAGGATCACGATGCCGTCGCGGTCAAGAAGGCCTGTTGTAGGGCGAAGGGAAACGCAGCCGTTCAGCGCGGCGGGATAGCGCAGGGAGGAGTTGGTATCGGTTCCCAGACTGCCGGCGGCAAAGTGAAGAGCCGTGGCCACGGCCGAGCCGCCGGAGGAGCCGCCGCAGGCCAGGTCGATGTTGTATGCGTTTCGCGTCTCACCGACCGACGAGCTGATGGAGAGGCGGGCGTCCTGAGCACCCTTGCTCATGTTGGTCTTGGCCAGGATCACGGCTCCCTCGGCAATGAGGTTGTCCACGATGGCGGCGTTATCCTTGGCGATCTGCTCGTCCTTCTTTTTGTAGCCGTTGGTGGTGTGGTAGCCCTCGTAATCGATGTTATCCTTTACCACAATGGGGATCCCGAACAGGGAGCCCTTGGCCTCTCCTGCTGCCAAAGTGGCATCTCTCCGGTCGGCCACCTCGGTGGCGTTGTCGCATAGGGTAATAAAGCAGTTATAGGGCTTGTTATAGGCCTCAATGCGCTCAAGATAGTAGTCGGTCAGCTCCCGACAGGTGATCAGCCGAAGGGCGATCGCCTCCCGCTGGGTGGCGATGTCGGCCTGAAAGAGTGCAGAGAGAAGGGCGTTCTTTTCCTCCTCGCTCAGATTGGCGGGTGGGAGAAGCTCGGTCTTGAGCGCCGTGTCGGCCGGCTCCTCCTCCGCCAATACGGGGAAGGAGGGGAGCAGAAGGGCAAGACAAAGCAAAAGAAAAAGAACGGAACGTAAGTAACCTTTCATGAATACCTCCGATGATACGAAAGGAAAAAGCACTTGCGGAGCAAGTGCTTTTTGGTGCTCCTGCGGAGAGTCGAACTCCGGACAACTTGATTAAAAGTCAAGTGCTCTACCTACTGAGCTACAGGGGCGCGTCGTTAACGCTGATTATTATAGCACAGAAGGGGAGGAATGTCAAGAGCTACGGTGAAAAAAGTTAAGGGATTCCCCAAAGAGGAAAACGGGACTGCAAGCAGTCCCGTTTCAATTAACCGTTGTTTTCGGTATTGTTATTTCTCTTTCTCTGAACCAGGTCCCAGATGTCCTTAAGAAGGTCATCGCCGGTGTCCTCGTCGTCGAAATCCACGTCAGCATCCTCGTCTTCAGAAGAAGCGGTACTGAAGGAAACCTTGGCGGTATCCTTCTTGGCTTCCTTCTTTTCGGTATCAAAGCCGGTAGCCACGACGGTGATGTTCATGGTGTCCTCAAGAGACTCGTCGAAGGCAACACCCCAGATAACCTGTGCATCGGGATGGGCCTCGTCGGAGATGAGGGTAGAAGCGGTCTCGATCTCCTCAAGACCGATGTCGGGAGAAGCGGTGATGTTGATCAGGATGCCTCTTGCGCCGGCAATGGAGGTCTCAAGCAGCGGGCTGGAGATGGCAAGACGGGGAGCCTCGGTGGCCTTGTCCTTGCCGGTAGCGGAGCCGACACCCATGTGAGCGGCGCCACCGTTCTGCATGATGGCGGTAACGTCGGCAAAGTCGAGGTTGATGAAGCCCTCTACGTTGATCAGATCAGAGATGCTCTGAACGCCGTGACGAAGGATGTTATCGGCCTCGGCAAAGGCGTTGGCCAGGGTGATTCTGGTCTCGGAGATCTGCTTCAGTCTCTCGTTGGGGATGATGATGAGGGAATCGACGGCCTCGCGGAGACGCTCGATACCGGCCTCGGCAGAGACCATTCTCTTGCTGCCCTCAAAAGCGAAGGGCTTGGTTACGATGCCGATGGTGAGGATGTCGAGATCACGGGCGATCTTAGCCACGATAGGAGCCGCACCGGTACCGGTACCGCCGCCCATGCCGGAGGTAATGAAGACCATGTCGGCACCCTTCAGGGCAGCCGCGATCTCCTCCTGGCTTTCCTCGGCAGCTCTTGCGCCGATGTCGGGGTTTGCGCCGGCGCCGTGTCCCTTGGTGATCTTATCGCCGATGGCGATCTTCTTGGGAGCAGCCGAGCGCATGAGGGCCTGCTTATCGGTATTGATGGCGATGAAATCCACGCCGCGGATGTTGGCGGCGATCATGCGGTTGACAGCGTTGTTACCGCCGCCGCCGACGCCGACCACCTTTATATTTACGCCGCTATTGGGGGCATCTTCAAACTCGAATGGCATGTATGTATCCTCCTAAAAACTTTTTATATCCTGAATATAGAGTATTGCCTGAATTTTTTATATACAATATTATGATACTGTTTTTTTCGCCCTTATGCAAGACTTTTTTCAAAAATTAACTTTATGTTAACAATTATCGTCCAAATCTTAACGGTAGGTAAAGGCATGGTCCTGCTTGGACACGATGACCTTGCTGACGTACTCCACGTTGATGGAGGCAATGACGTTGCCCTTGAAGGTCTCGTCCTCCAGCACCTTTGCCACGAAGCGGAGCTTCGTGTCGAGGCTTGCGGAGTTTCCGATCTGCAAAAGATAGCGGCCGTCTCCCACGTAAAGGGCGATGTGATAGCGGTCGGTGGCATCGATGCAGTCAACCTCGGGATAGAAGCTGTGGGCGGAAAGCTCGGAAAGAAAGTCCTTCATATAGCGGAAGGAGGAGGTTTGCGAGAAGCGGATCGACTCACCCACCACGGCGTAGTCCACCTCGGGCAGGAGAAGGTAGGTCACCGGCAGGGCGAGGACCTCGACCTCCTCGTATTGATCGTGACGGGAGACGACGCGGAGGGAATCGGAGAGAAGGAACCAGTCGCCGTGGATCTCGGCGCAATACTTCGGCGTATCCTCCACCACGGTCAGGATCAGCGTCGAGGGCAGGATGCGCCGGAAGGACACCTCACGGATGTAGGGATAGCTGCGAACGATGGCCTCCTCCACCTCGTCAAGATCGACGGTAAAGAGATTGGTCTTGGAGGTAAAGCCACAGACCTGCAGGATCTCGTCAGTGGAGTAGCGGTCATTGCCCCGGATCTCCACCTTTTTCAATCCAAAGAAGACGGCCACGCAGATCACGCAGATGACGGCGATCAACAAAGCGGCAATAAAGAAGTAGAAGACACGGCGAAAGAATTCCTTGCGGCGGTTTTTGAAGCGGAGCCTTGCGAAGGAGTCCTGATTGACCAGCTCGGCGTTGGAAGGGATCTGGGAATCGCGGTTACGGTTGGCGCTGTCCATTTTTGATCGTGGCGCGCCGTCGGCGCGACTCCTTTCTTAAAATTTCGTCAGCCGTCGGGAAACGGTGACCGTGTAAAACAGTATATCACATTTTTTTAGCATTGACAAGGTCTTTTATTTCATTATAAATCAAAATATTGGCGTTTTTGATGGCAAAACGGCCAAAATTTTCCGCCATGACCCGCCGTTTTTCCCGATCGGACAGGAGGGACGCCACCGCACGGGAAAGGGCGCCTTCATTAAGATCCCGTTCCTCCAGCATAACAGCCGCCCCCGCATCGGCGAGGACCTTGGCGTTCTTGTACTGGTGGTTGTCGGTCACGTTGGGGGAGGGAATGAGGATGGCAGGCTTTTGCAGCAGGGCCAGCTCAGAGATGGTCATGGCACCGGCGCGGTTGATCACCAGATCGGCGGCGGCCAGGCGGTCGGGCATATCGTAGATATAGTCCACCAGCTGCAAATTGGGATATTGATTCAGACCCAGGCGATCAAATTCCGCCTTGACGACGTCGTAATAGCCGACGCCGGCCTGATGGAGATAATGGATCTCGGGATGCTGAGCCACGTAATCCTTCATCAGCCGCAGGGCTTCGGCGTTGATGGCTCCCGCCCCTAAGCTGCCTCCGCAGGAGAGGAGAGAGTAACGGTACCGACCCTCAAAGCCGAGGCGTGCTCTGGCTTCCTCCCGTTTGATGGAGGAAAAGCCCTGCTTCAGGGGATTGCCTACGTGAACGATCCTCTTGCAGGAGCGGATCTGCTCCGCCGTTTTTTCAAAATTGGTAAACAGAATGTCAACGTCGGAGGCAAGGAGCTTCACCGCCATGCCGGCCAGGGCGTTGGACTCGTGGAGCGCCGTAGGGACGCCAAGGGCGGCGGCAGCCTTGATGAGAGGCCAGGAGACGTAGCCCCCCGTCCCGATGCAAACGTCGGGCTGAAAGCCGCGGATCAACTTTTTGGCCTTAGGCACCGAGGTCATCATCAGCCAAAGGGTTTTCAGGTTAGCAGGGGACAGACTGCGGCGCCAACCCTGCATTTCGATATGATAGAGGGGAAAGCCCTCCTTGGGGACAAGGCGGTTTTCCATGCCGTGGGCGGTTCCCACGAAGGCGATCTCGGAGTCGGGCTCTTGTTCCAGGATGGTCTTGGCGATGGCAAGGGCGGGGTTGATATGACCGCCCGTGCCGCCTCCCGTCATAAGTACGCGCATGAAGCTCTCCTTTTGATGGATTGGGGTAGCGCGTCAGCTCCGCACTCCGTTTGGAAGAGCGGGAGGGATGGCTCTGCGCTACAGATCTCGTTGGTAGGAATAGCGGGAAATGGACAGAACGACGCCCATCTCACCCAGCTGGGTAATAAGGGCGGTACCGCCGTAGCTGAAGAAGGGTAAGCTGATACCGGTATTGGGGATGACGTTGGTCACCACGGCGATGTTCAGAGCGGCCTGAAGGGCGACCTTACTCACCAGGCCGATGACGACCAGGGAGGAGAAGGTATCGGGTGCCTTCAGCGCGATGACGAAGCCGCGCCAGATGAGAAGCATAAAGAGAATGATGACCAGCGCCGCGCCGGCAAAGCCCAGCTCCTCCGCGATGATGGAAAAGATAAAGTCGTTCTGAGGCTGGGAAACGAACAGGTGCTTCTGGCGGCTGTTGCCGAGTCCGACGCCGAAGATACCGCCGGAGCCCACGGCGTAAAGACCCTGAAGGGTCTGCCAGATCTTGCCCGTGGGAGAGTAGTTTTCCGGGCGAAGCCACATATCCACACGCTCTCTTGCGTAGGGAACCAGCAGAACGGCGGGAATGAGGATCAGTGCCGCCGCACCGCCGGCGCCGACAAACCATCTTGCGAGGGCCCCGCCGGCAAAAATAACCACCATACCGATGAGGAACAGAATGATAGTACCCGAGAAGTGACGCTCCAGAGCGACAAGGACACAGGCGGCTCCTACAATGGCCACCGGGATGAGCATCCCGAAGGTGGAGGCCTGCCAGAAGTTACGGTAATTGGTAATACGGTGCTGGTTACGGTCGATGTACAGCGCCAGCATAAAGACCAGCGCAAACTTCATGAACTCCGAGGGCTGAATGGTAATGGGCCCCAGTCGGATCCAACGCTGGGCGACACCACTGGCGATGCCGTACACCAGCACGATGACGAGTAATGCGGCAACCCCGAGGAAAATCAAGACGGTAAACTTGCGGAGCCATCGGTAATCAAAATGCATAGCCACGATCATGATACCGATGCCGACGGCGGAAAAGAAGATCTGCCGCTTGACGAAGTAGAAGCTGTCGCCGTAGCGGTTAAAGGCGTAGGCGTAGCTTGCCGAAAAGTCCATGATGATGCCGAAGAGGGTGAGAATGATGACGAGCACCAAAAACAGCGTATCGTATCCGCCCTTCACCCGCACGATATCGGTGGGCTTGATGAAGTCGTTTTTGGGCGCGCGGCGTTTCTTTGCGGGAGGAACGGCACCGATGTTGACCGAGGCGGGATGGGGAGCCTCCTGTTTTGCCACAGGTGCCTCACGGGTGGTGGTGGGGCGTTTGACCTCCTCCTTGGGAAGGGGATTTCGCTCGGCCAGCCGCTTTTTGGCAGGAGGCGTGGAGCGGCCGTCGGGACGAAGGACCTTCTTTTGCGCCTCGCGGCGGGTCATGTTGCTGCGCCGAACCTTGTAGCCGCTTTTCTGTTTTTGTTGTTCGGGAGTGTTTCTGTTCATGGGTGATCCGCCTTTTTACAGAATATCGAAAGCGTAAGCCAGAATCGAAAGGAGAAGGGTCAGCACCGAGAAGACCGAGACGATCCTGATCTCGCTCCAACCGCATTGTTCAAAATGATGGTGAATGGGTGACATCTTAAAGAGGCGTTTTCCGTGGGTAAGCTTAAAAAATGCCACCTGCAGGATGACCGAGAGGGTTTCGACGATATACATCAGTCCTACGACCACCACGATCAGGGGATTATTTGCCATAAAGGCCATGCCCACGACCAGCGCTCCGAGGAAGAGGGAGCCGGTGTCACCCATAAAGACGCGGGCAGGGTAGAAGTTGTAGACCAAAAAGCCGATACAGCCGCCAAGAGTCGCCGCGGCGAAGACGGCGAGAGGCTCGTTTTCGATGCCGGTAAAGGCCACCGCCGAGAAGAAGGCAGCCACGACGGCGGTCTCCGAGGCGGCAAGGCCGTCGATGCCGTCGGTCAGGTTCACGCTGTTGACCACGCCGGTCAGAAGGATCACGGCAAAGGGATAGAAGAGCCAGCCCAGGGGAAGGGTGATCTTGAGAAAGGGAAGATACAGATCGGTGGACAGACCGCCGAAAAGCCCCATGGCCCCCAGGTAGAGCAGGGCGGCAAAAAGCTGAAGGAGGTACTTTTGCCAGGAGAGAAGGCCCTCGTTTTTGCCCTTGCTGAATTTGGTACGGTCGTCAAGGATGCCGATGCCGCCGTTCATCAGGGCGTAAAGCCCGGTAAACAGGGCGGGGAGCCAAGGGCCCTCCCAGCCGCTCACCCGCAGACCCGCCAGCACGGCGGTGACGATGACGGCGAAGGCGATGAGGAAGGAGAGACCGCCCATGGTAGGGGTACCTTCCTTGGACTTATGCCAGCGGGGACCGATGTCGAGGATCTTTTGTCCCAGCTTGCGGCTTTTCAGATATGGAATCAAAAAACGGAGGATCACCGCCGTGAGAGCAGCGGTCAGGATCAAGGTAAGAAGATAGGCAAACATCATGGTTGTCAGACGGCGTAAGCCGTTCCTTTCCCGAGCAAGGGAGCTCTTTTTCTATCAGTTGTTTGGTTGGATCAGCTCGTCGGCTACCCGTTCCAAGCGGATGGAGTGGCTGGCCTTCAGCAGAACGGCGTCGCCGGGGCGCAGGGCCTTGCGTACCGCCTCGGTGAGAGGGGAGGCGTCGCTGACGTCGGGGAAGGGGAGCACCGCCTCGGGGGACATCCCGCAGGCAACGGCCTCCTCGGCGGCGTAGGCAGCGTCGGCCCCAAAGGTAAAGAGAAGATCCACCGGAAGGCCGGCGGCAAAAGCACCGATACCGCGGTGAAGGGCTTCGCTCTGTTCACCAAGCTCAAGAACGCTGCCGAGAACGGCCACGGTGCGTCCCCCTTGATTTTCGGCCAATCGCTTGGTGACGGTAAGGGAGGCGCGGATCGACTCAGGGCTGGCGTTGTAGTAGTCAAGGACGTAGGTGATCCCGTTTTCCTGCCGAATGTTCTGCCGCATGCCCACACCCTCAAAGGCGGCAAGGCCGCGGCGGATCTCATGGGGAGTCAGGCCGGTCAGATGCCCCGCCGCCACGGCAAACATGGCGTCAAGGACAGTATGCTCACCCAGGGTGGCGATCAAGCAGTTTTCGATGACAAATCCGGGGCAGACGGCATCAAAGCGCATCCCCTCTGGGGTGTATCGAAGATTTACGGCGCGATAGGCAGCCGTCTCGTTGTACAGAGCAACGTAAATCGCACCCGCTACGTCGGCCAGCAGCGGCTCGTCGCCGTTCAGGAGGAGACGGCCGTCGGGCGCAAGGCCCTCCGCGATCTCCATTTTGGCGTCGCGGATGGCTTCCCGCGAGCCGAGAAACTCGATGTGAGCCGTTCCGATGTTGGTAATGACGGCGATGTCGGGATGAACCAGGTTGGTCAGATAGGAGATTTCTCCCTTGGCGCTCATGCCGAGCTCCAAAACCGAAGCCTGATGCTCGGGCGTCAGATCAAAGAGGGTGAGGGGGAGTCCGATATCGCTGTTGTAGTTCCCCTCGGTCTTGTGGGTCAGAAAATGCTGGGAGAGGACGGCGTACAGAAACTGGCGAGTGGTGGTTTTGCCCACGCTTCCCGTCACGGCGACGGTGAGAGCGGGGCAAAGGGCCTTATGGTATTGCCCAAGTCGTCCCAAGGCCAGAATGGTATTCTCGCAGAGAACGACGGAGCAACCAAGAGCCTTCAGCTCCTCAAGCGGGATCTCCTCTTGCTCCACCAGGACGGCGGCAGCTCCCAGCTCGGCGGCCGATACCAGGTAGCGGTGGCCGTCGGTACGCTCCCCCGCAATGGCCACGAAGAGAGCCCCCTCCCGTGCATGACGGGAATCGGATACGGCGGAGGTAACGGCCTTGCCGCCGTCAAAGAGGAGGGTGCCTCCGCAGGCCTCGGCCAAGGCGGCGCCGTTTGGCAGATGTAACATAGTCGGAATCCTTTCGGTCAAATCAGTAAACGCCCTTTTCGCGGAGGCGCCGGGCGGCGGCAGCCAGAACGATCTCCCGTTCCGAGAAGGGGCGGGTGTCCCCTCCCAGGATCTCGTATTCCTCGTGGCCTTTTCCGCAGAGGAGGATCACGTCGCCGGGAAGGGCGGCGGTAACGGCGTATTCAATGGCCTCTCTGCGGCTTTCGATGGCCGTATGGGAGGCATTTCCGTCAAAGCCCGACAGAATGGCGTTCATAATGTCGGCGGTACGCTCACTGCGGCTGTTGTCGGCAGTCACGATGACGAAATCGGCAAGATGGGAGGCAATGCTTCCCATGACGGGACGCTTGCTTCGGTCCCGATCGCCGCCGCAGCCGAATAACAGCACGAGGCGTTGCTTGTCGGACATAAACCCGCGCACCGTCAGAAGAATGTTCTTGAGGGCGTCGGGGGTGTGTGCAAAATCAATATAAACGGCGTAGTCGCTGGTAGGAAGGGGGATCCGCTCCAGCCGTCCCTTGACCCCCTGAAAGCCGCCGATGGCGCCGCGGATGATATCCTTCGGGATCCCGTCGGTAAGAGCAGCAACCGCCGCTTCCATGGTGTTCATGACGGTAAATTCTCCGGGGATGGGGGTGGTAATGCGGAACAGACGGTCGGTCGTGACCAGGTCGTAGGAGGAGCCGTAGCAGCCCTTGGGTACGATATGGGTGGCGGTAAAATCGGTAGGCTTTTCCCTGGCGGAGCAGGTATAGATCCTGCCGGTAGCATGGGCAGCCATATAGGAGGCGTGAGGATCGTCGGCGTTCAGGATCGTACGCCGGGCCTGTCGGAACAGGGTGGCTTTAGCAGCGGCGTATTCCTCCATGGTGCTGTGAAAATCCAGGTGCTCGGGCGTCAGGTTGGTAAAGACGGCGGCGTCAAAGACGATGGGGGCCAGCTTTCCGAGGGACAGGGCGTGGGAGGAGGCCTCCATAAACACGTGGGTGACGCCCTCCTCCCGAAGCTCCGCCAATTTCGGATAGAGCTCGGCAGGATCGGGGGTGGTCAGCTTACCCGTGAGGGTGCCGATGACGGCCGTCTTGTAGCCCGCCATGGCGTAGATGGCGTGGAGCATCGAGACCACGGTGGTCTTGCCGTTGGTGCCGGTGACGGCGGTGATCTTCAGGGCTTTCCAGGGATCGTGATATAAGCGGGAGGTTAAGATCGCCTCCCCCTTGCGGGTATCGGGCAGAACGAGATGGGGGATCTGCCGCCTCGTCAGAAGATCGATGACGGCGGGACGGGCTTCTGCCGCAACACAGGCAACCGCCCCCGCCCGCAGGGCGTCCTCTACGGCATCGTGGCCATCGCGCTTGAAGCCCGAGATGCAGACGTAGAGAAACCCGTCACGACAGCGCGCGGGATCGGGGGTGATGCCGAGAATGTGAGGGTCTTTTCCGAAGAGACGGGGAGAAAAGGGGGCGGACAGTTGAGAAAAGGTCATGGAAGGTCACTCCAATCGTAAAATTTCGTCTTGTTACGTCGGAGATTTTTTCTTCCTTGCTTTCAAACGCTCGGTGTTTGGTGCTTCGCCCGATTGACTTAGGGGTTAGTTTGCCGTACCGTCGAGATAACGGACGGTAATGGTGATCACGGAGGCCTCGGTGGCGAGGGTTCCGGGCGTGATGGACTGGGAGACCACGTAGGCCTCGGTGGACTGGGAGTTGGTGGCGCCGTTGATGATGACGTTAAAGCCGGCGTTGCTGAGGATACGGTTGGCGGCGGAGGCGGTTCTGCCCACCACGTCGGGCACCTTAATGTTAGCCATGGGGGTAGCGTCGCCGCAGTAGAGGATGATCTTGCCGCCGTTCTTCAGGATCGACTGACCCTTGGCGGGAATTTGATAGGTAATGACGTCGCCGGTTCCGCGGACCTCGTAGTCCATATAACGGTAGACGTAGACGGCATCGGCGGTGCCCCAGCCTACGGTATTGTACTTAATGGTGGTCTGGACCTTGGCAAGCTCCTCCTCGGTATAGTTGCGCTCAATGCCGATATAGGGAAGCACCTCGTCCATCAGGTCGGCGATGTAAGGAGCCGCCACCACGGAGCCGTACTTGTTTTCGCACATGGGGGTATCCACCACGATGAGAGCGGCGATCTGGGGATCGTCGGCAGGAGCGAAGGCGGTGCAGGAGCCCACGCGGTAGGAGAACTTACCGTTCTCGTCGGCCTGGTCACGGACCTCGGAGGTTCCGGTCTTGGCGGCGATCTTGTAGCCGGGAACGTAGGCGTTCTTGGCGCCGCCGTCTCCCGACACACCCCGTTCCAGAACGCCGGCGATGGTCTGGCAGACGTTGGTGCTGACCACCTGGCGCTTGGGGTCGGATTCGTGCTGCATCAGGATGTTGCCGTCGTCGTCGATGATGCGGTCGACGACGTAGGGCGTCATCAGGTAGCCGCCGTTGGCGACGGCCGCCACGGCGCAGATCTGCTGAAGGGGGGTGACCTTAAAGGTCTGGCCGAAGGAATAAACGGCAAGAGACACCTGATTGAAGCTCTCGTAGGGACTAAAGATAGAGCGTGCCTCGCCGGGGAGGTCGATGCCGGTGCGCTCGGTGTAGCCGAAGGCCTGGAAGTAACGGTAGAAGGTTGCCTCACCGAGACGGAGACCGAGCGTCATCAGAACGGGGTTACAGGACTGCTGAAGCCCTCTTTCAAAGGTAACGGTGCCGTGACCGCGGCGCTTGTGGCAATGGATGGGCTGACCGTAGCCCTCAACGCGGAGGGAGCCGGAACAGTGGAACTGCTCGTTCAGGGTAACGAGTCCTTCCTCCAGCGCCATGGCAGTGGTCATGATCTTGAAGGTAGAGCCGGGCTCGTAGAGGTCGGTTACGGCCTTGTTACGCCAAAGGGTATAGAGAAGCTCGGTCTGCTTTTGGCGGTATTCGGTGGAGGAGGGATCGAGGCCGCTGTTGGCCAGAGCCTCAAGGGAGGCCTCGTCAAGGGTAAAGGGAGAATTCAGATCAAAGTTCGGATAGGTGCCCATGGCCAAAATGGCGCCGGTGTTGCAGTCCATGACGATACCGGTCACGCGGTTGAGGGGATCGGAGTCGAGATAGGTCTGCTTTAATTGCTTATCCAGTGCAGTCTGAATGGTAGGATTCAGGGTAGTGACCAGGTTGGCGCCGTTACTGGCGTCGATGTAGGTATCGTATTTGGAGGGCATTTCGTCGCCCACGCCGTCCTTGGAGGTGATGTATTTACCCGACTCACCGAGAAGGAAGCTGTTGTACTGGTATTCCAGACCGGTCAGTCCCCCGTCGGTGCCCACGACGCCGATGACGTTGGAGGCCAGGGTAGAGTAGGGATAGTAGCGTGCGGTGGTGGCCTCCAGATGGATCTGCATGGTCAGGCCGTTTTCGAGAATGAAGGCCCGCACGGCGTCGGCCTGCACGTCGGAGGCCTTCTTCATGACGGTCTCGTCGGCGCGATGCACCTTCTTGCTCAGCTCCATGACCTTGTCGTAGTCGACGCCCAGGATCTCGGCAAGACCGGTAGCGATCAGCTTGGCCTGGTCCTCGCTTTCGATGTCGCGGGGGGAGATGAAGACGCGGTAGACGGTATAGTTGGACGCCAGCTTGTTCATGTCGGTGTCGTAGATCTCACCGCGCTCGGCCTTCAGTGTCGTGGTTCGCTGGACGTTGCCGATGACCTTATTCTGATAATATTCGTAATCGATGATCTGGAGCTGGAAGAGGCGCAGGATCAGGACGCACCAGAAGACCATACAGGCCGCCAGGATGCCCATACTGCGCCCGGGGATCCGGCGATTGGTTTCGATTTGACGGTTCATGGGTAGACCTCCAAAAGGGTACTCTATATCATTATACTACTTATACGCGGGATTTACAAGAGAAAGAACGAAAAAAACGAGAGCCGCGGCGGATATTTTTGCGCCGTCCGGCTCTCGTGATAGGGCTAAATTGTCAGTTTGCGCTTCCCAGATCCAACGGCTTGATGACGTCACCGGGGTCCATGGTGATATATTTCTTGGTGATCTCGTCGATCTTGACCATACCGAGCTCCTCGCGAGCCACCTTTTCGATGTAGACCAGATCGTTTTTCAGATCCAGCTTGGCGTCCAGGTCGTTCTTTTGGGTGGAGAGGGTAGTGATCTCGTTCTTCAGGTCGGAAACCGTGGAGGTGTGCTCGTTGATCTGCACGTAGTTGAAGATCATGTAGAAGAAAAGGACCGAGCAGATCAGCGACAGGAAGATGATGGAGTAGGGGAAGGGCACCTTGTTGGGATCGTTGATGGTGCGGACCTTGGGCTCCACATGGATGGCAGCCACCGGAGCCGACTGTCTGTTGGCGGGGACGGTTCCGAGGGATACGTTGGGGTTCAAGACACGGCCGTTTGGGTTGGACATATCAGGGGTACGGGTGACGGAACGACGCTTGTGCTCGCCCGACTTGATACGGGTGTAGCCGTCAGGGCGACGTCCTTGAGGGCCGCGGCCGGCGATCTTACCGGTAGCGGCGGTTTTTCGGTTGGCGGAGTTGGATGCCGGGACGGTCTTTTTGGTGGCGTCGGTAATCATCGCTCAACTTCCTTTCGGTTACACTTCGGTTTGTCGGTTACGTTTTGATAACGGAGGGCTTACAGCTTTTCGGCGATCCGCAGCTTGGCGCTGTGGCTTCGCTTGTTTTCGGCTAATTCCTCGGGGGAGGGGAGGATGGGCTTGCGGGTAACGGCCGCAAGGATCGGCTTTTTGCCGCAAACGCAGACGGGAAAGCTTGGCGGGCAGGTACAGCCGCGTGTCAGCTCCGAAACGGTCTGCTTGACCAGACGATCCTCCAGGGAATGGAAGGTAATAATAGCCATGCGTCCCTGAGGGGCCAATACGTCGGCGATGTCTCTCACCACTGGCGGAATGATGTCCAGCTCGCCGTTGACCTCAATGCGGATGGCCTGGAAGGTACGCTTGGCAGGGGAGCCGCCCTTCTCACGGAACTTGGGAGGGATGGCGGCGGTGATGAGGTCAGCCAGCTCAAGGGTTGTCCGAATGGGAGCAACGCTTCTGGCCCGTACGATCTCGGAGGCGATGCGGCGGGAGAACTTCTCCTCGCCGTACCGGAAGATCAGGTCGGCCAGGGCCTCCTCCGAGTAGGTATTTACCACGTCGGCGGCCGAGAGGGGATCGTCGGGATTCATGCGCATATCGAGAGGGGCGTCCTTGGTATAGGAGAAGCCGCGCTCGGCAGTATCGATTTGGTGAGAGGAAATGCCCAGGTCAATGAGCACGCCGTCGGCCCTGCGGCCGTCAAGGACGGTTTTCAGTGCCGAAAAATTGCTTCGCACGATCTCCACACGGTCGGAGAAGGGAGCCAGACGCTCGGTCGCGGCTCGGATGGCGGCAGGATCCCGGTCGATAGCGATCAGCTTGCCACCCTCGGTCAGCCTTTCGGCGATGGCATAGCTGTGGCCGCCGCCGCCTGCGGTGCAGTCGACGTACAGACCGCTCGGTTGGATATTCAGCCCGTCGATACATTCCTTCAGCATGACGGAGTAGTGTTCAAAGCTCATGATCAGAAGCCCAGCTTGATCAGAAGGGCGGTGATGTCAGCGGTGTTTTCGGAGGAGTTCTCCTCGTTCCAGCGTGCCTCGTCCCAGATCTCAATGTGGTCGCCCACACCGATGACCTTCACGGCGCGGTCCAGCTCGGCGTACGCGCAGAGGGTAGGGGAGACGAGAAGGCGTCCCTGGCCGTCCACGTTGGTCTCGAAGGCAGCGGAGTAGAGGAACCGCTTGACTTGTCTTGTCTCAATGTCGGGAAGGGAATCCAGCTTGGCGGTAAAGGTCTGCCAACGCTCGGCAGGGTAGAGGGAGATACAGCGGTCCACGTTCTTGGTCATGACCACGTTCTCGCCCAGCTCGTCGCGGAGTCTGGCGGGCAGACTGATACGCTTTTTGCTGTCAAGGTTGTGACTGTATTCGCCGCAGAACATACTGTGCTTCCTCCCTTCCGAAGTGTGTGGCGTTCGCCGCGTGCGTCATGCTGCCACGCGCGATTTACCACTGTGGCGGAAAAAGAGGAAAAAACCACCGTTTTTCCTCCACTTTCTTCCACTTTGTGCCACATGTAACATTATTATACGCCACCGAACGGGAGTTGTCAAGGCCCATTTGCGATATTTTTTGATAAAATCACCATTTTTTTGACAAAAATTCACTCAAAATTTGTTAATACGAACGGTTGTTCGGGAAATGTCGTACGGAAACAAAAAAAGACCGCAGGAGGTCTTTGAGACAAAGCGGAAACCCAATTATGCCCACAGTCTCCAAAACAAAAAAAGCACCTATGCGTACACACAAGGTGTTACATAGGTGCGGTTTGATGTTAGTCGTTTCGTCGGATTTAATAACTTTCCTTATCGTGCGTTGGCGAGCTGTCGCTGGTGCGCTTCACAAGCCATTTTTGGATGAGGATCTTGATGAAAGCGAAAAGGACAAGCAATGCGACAGAGCCAACCAATAGAACTATGTCTTGCTTGGAGGAATCTCCGCCGCCCCCCAAAATTCCAAATTCAGCAAAGGAAAAACTCCAAATCAGTAAACCTTGATACGATGCATGGAAAGCCAAAGCCAAGATCAGATTGATTATGAATAACTTGGTTTTAAATGAATGCTTTTGCGATGCCTCACGGATGCTTTTTCGCTCCAACAAATACATGAGAATTAATGAAAAGATCGGTAGCGGAGGAAAATATAAGAGAATAAGTTCCGTAATGATGTGAAAGTTTGAAAGAAGCAGGCAAGCAGCCAAAGCGTTCAAAACTTGAGAAACGACTAAGATCAAAAGTTCAAGTGACAGAACGCGCTTCGGAGCGTTTGCGAAGGAGAGCTTACCCGTCATACCGAGCTTCCGATAGGAACGTAGATCCACGCACTTTTCCATGAGAATTAGCAAAAACAAGGGTAGGCCTAATAACGAAAATCCCAGAAACATACCAAGAATTTGATTCATATACATACCTCCTAAAGATGGGATGGTTGTGAAAGAATATGGTAAAAACTCCTTAATGTTTGTCGCTCCTTTGCCTCTGATACGATTATACCACATTTCGGGTGATCCTGCAACGAGCTTCTGAGATATTAAGCAAAATTTTACATTTCACGGCAAAAAAACTTTTTTCGCGTTTACAGCCCCATCGTCCCCTTCAAAATCTCAATCGCACCCTCCGGCACGATCTCCTCAAGCTTCTCGCCGTACTTCAGCATATTCCGCACGTAGGAGGAGCTGATGTGAAAATATGCGGGTTTGGAGGGGATGAAAACGGTGTCGGGATGATTGCGAAGCCCGCGGTTGATGGTGGAGAGCATCATTTCGTAGGGCACGTCGGAGGCGTCGCGGACACCGCGGACGATGACGCCGATGTCGTGCTCCTCGGTATAGGCGGCCAAAAGCCCGTCGCAGACGTCCACCGTCACGTTGGCAAGCCCCTCACAGGCGGCCTCCAGCATAGCGCGGCGGGTGTCAAGATCGAAAAGGCAGGCCTTTTCGGTGTTGTTAAAGACCACGGCGTATACCTCGTCAAACATGGCAGCCGCCCGGCGGATCACGTCGAGATGCCCCACCGTTACGGGATCAAAGGTTCCGGAAATCAAGGCTTTCATGGTATCACTCCTTTTCGAGAATGGTCACGTAGGCACGGCCGTACTTGCTGTGGCGGAAGACGGACAGCCCCTCGCAGGTCACAGGCTCGGGATTCTCTCCCTCGCAGACGATGTAGCCTCCGTCGGCAAGGAGCCCGCCGTTCACGATACGCTTGACGGCATCGGCGAGATAATCGCTTTGGTACGGAGGGTCCAGAAAGATGAGATGGAAGTCCTCCCGCCCCGACAGACTGCGGATCACCGATTTGTAATCGTTGGTCACAAGACGCATCTTCTCAAAGAGCTTGGTCTTGCGGGCGTTCCGCTTGATGATCTCACAGGCCTCGGGGCTTGCGTCGGCCACGTAAGCCGAATCGGCACCGCGGCTCAGGGCCTCCAGAGCCATCTGACCCGAGCCGCCGAAGAGATCGAGCACCCGGCGGCCCTCAATGTCAAATTGAAGAACATTGAAGATCGCCTGCTTGGTGCGCTCGGCGGTGGGACGGGTGGCGTCCCCTTCTAAGGTATCAAGCCGCGCCCCCTTGGCGCTGCCCGTGATAATACGCATCATAATGATTCCGTCCTTTCCGATTCGTTTTCGGCGGTTTTGGCCGAAAAGTGCGAGATCAACTGCTTGGCGTTCTGCTCCGAGATGCCCTTGACCGAAATCAATTCCTCGTAGCTTGCCTCGGCTACCCCACGAAGCCCCTTGAAGCGGGCGAGGAGGGCCTTGGCCTTGGCGGGACCGATGCCGGGAACCTCGGTGAGAGAGGAGGTGCGGAGGGATTTCCGCTTGGCCCCCGTCATGCGGGAGACGGTATAGCGGTGGACCTCCTCCTGTAATTTGTAGATCAGGAGAAAGACCGCTTGCTCCTTGGCAATGCTGATCTCCTCCTCCTCCTCGCCTGTGAGGGCGCGGGTCTTGTGGAACTCGTCCTTGACCATGCCGAAGACGGGGATGCAGATCCCCATTTCGTCCAGAAGCTGACGGACCACCGAAACGTGTCCCTTACCGCCGTCCAAAAGGAAAAGATCGGGATATTCGTCCTCGGGGTGACCGAGACGCCGTTCCACGGCCTCCCGCATGGAGGCGTAGTCGTCGGGGCCGTTTGTGCTTTGGATCTTGTAGGTTCGATAGGCGCTTTTGACGAATTTTCCGTTTTCCAGCCGCACCTTACCGGCGGTGATGTGCTCGCTTCCGTAGTTGGAAATATCAAAGGCCTCGATCTTCTCGGGCACCACCTCAAGGCGAAGCAGCTGGGCCAAGCGGATGAGGGTATCGTTTTCCTTTTCGGCCGTGTCGTTGTACTGCTTTGCGTATTCCTTGGCGTTTTCCCGCACCATGGCGCAGAGCTTCTTCAGATCGCCCTTTTCGGGGGCGCGGACGGTGACCTTGTAGCCCGCCTTTTCGCGGAGCATAGCCGATAGCGCCGCCAGATTCTCCTCCTCCAAGGGAAAGTCCAGTAGGATCTCCTTGGGAATATATTCCCTCACGCGGTAGAGCTCGTATAAGAAGGACGCCACGGCATCTCCGTCCACGATCTTGTCAGCACCGAAGACAAAGCTCTCCTTGTCGGTGACGGCGCCGCCTCGGATATAGAAGATGGCAAGGCAGGAGCAGGTTTGGTCGGTATGCAGGGCGATGACGTCCTGCTCCACGTAAGGAGCGGCCACCACCTTTTGCTTATCCCACAGCTTGGAAAGGGAGCGGATACGGTCGCGGCAGAGGGCGGCCGTCTCGAACATGAGGTTTTCGGCGGCAAACTCCATCTGCTTGGTCAAGGAATCCTTCACCTCGGAGAAGGCGCCGCCCAGGAAGGGCAGAATATCGTGAAACAGCGCCCGGTATTCCTCTTTCGAGAGCCTTCCGGTGCAAAGCCCGCAGCAGAGGCCGATCTGATGGTTGAGACAAGGCCGTGTTCTTCCGATGTCACGGGGGAACTGCTTTTTGCAGTCGGGGATCCCGAAGACCTTCCGTGCCGTATTGATGATGGTGTAGGCAATGCCGGTACCGGAGTAGGGACCAAAATACCTGGCTCCGTCTGCCAACCGCTTGCGCGTGACCAGGATGCGGGGATAGTCCTCGTTCATGGTCACCTTGACGTAAGGATAGCTTTTGCCGTCCTTCAGCTTGATGTTGAACTTGGGGGTGTGAAGCTTGATGAGGCGGTTCTCAAGGGCCAGGGCCTCCATTTCGGTGGAGGTGAGCATGACCTCAAAATCGTGGATAAGACTGACCAGCTTAGCCGTCTTGACGGTGTGATGATCAAGATCGGTAAAGTAGGACAGCACCCGATGGCGGAGGGCCTTGGACTTGCCCACGTAGAGGATCTTGCCGGCCTTGTCCTTCATCAGGTAGACCCCGGGAGAGAGGGGCAGCCGACCTGCCTTATCCCGCAGGCCGAGGATGGTTTCGGTTTCGGTGATCATAAGAAGCCCCTCCTTTCAAGGTACGAAAAGAACAAAAGGGCAGACACGCCTGTCTGCCCGATGCATTTGAATTACGATCAGTCCTCGAAGCCGGTGGCGATCAATTCGGCAAGACCGTCCAGCGCCTCTGCCTCGTCGGTACCGTCAGCGATGAGAGTAACGGTCATGCCCTTAACGATGCCGAGAGAAAGGACACCGAGCAGGGATTTCGCGTTAACGCGGCGATCGTCCTTCTCAACCCAGATGGATGCCTTATAGGAGTTGGCCTTCTGAATAAAGAAGGTAGCGGGTCTTGCATGAAGGCCGACATTATTTTGAATGGTTACGTCGCGAGAAATCATCTGAAAAAACTCCTGTCCGTTAGTGATGATAAAAGACACATCTTATTATAGCAAACATTTTTCAAAAAATCAAGGGTTTTTTGAATATTTTTGTTTGGGCAGGGAAAGAGAGGGGAGATTTTCCTTATTCCTCAGCCAAATTCACGCGAAGAACGGTGATGCGGACCGAGGCACCGCCGGCCATAACGGTGAAGGTAGAACCGGGTGCAATAAAGGTATTACCGTTGAGCAGATAGCCGTTTTCGGAGGAAACGACCTGAGCGCGAAAGACGCCGTTCAGGTCAAGGAGCGTGGCGTGCTCGTAGTGGACGAGAGAGCCGATGCTGTTTTCGTAATAGACGATGGCGGGAGCCGCCTCAAGGGAGGAGAGAGCACCGAAGACGTCCCGGTCGGTGTAAAAGACGGTGCTTTCGGTAAAGACCGCCCGCTCCTCGGGAGTGACCGCCTCGGCCACGAAGGTGATGCGGGCCTCGGTCAGAACGGTTTTGGAGAAGAGCTTGTTCACCAGATCGTACCGCAGAACCACGCCCACGAAGCAGGCGAGGATCATCAGAACGATCACAAAATCAATGACCGAAAAGCGAAGGCCCTTGGCCGTTTTCACGTTGGAATCCGTCATGTCCTTTACCGTCCTTTCTCGTTTTGCGTCTGGGAGGCAGACTGCTCGATGGCGATGCAGATACCGTTCCCCGTGAAGTTGGGCACGCGGAGCGAGATGGTATCGCCCAGCGTCAGGGCGTTTCCCTTGATCTCGTAGCCGGTATCGGTCAGAGCAGCGGCGGTCTTGACGGTCACGGTCATGGTGATCTTACCGGGGTAGGCGGTGGTGATCTGAAGGCCGGTGGTGCGGTCGGTTCCTACGTAATAGTAGGGGGCGTAGGTCACGTCGGTCACCTCACCAATGACGTTGGTGGTGACGGGATCCATCACCATGTCGCCCACCGCGACCAGGTTACGGAATTCCTCCCGCATGGCGGCCACCTCGATCTTGTAGGTGATCTCGGCGGTCTTGGGGGAGCTTCCGTCCACGATGCGGCGTTCTCTTAAGAAAAAGATCAGCGTCACCACCGAGGCCAGGACGAGAAGGACGAGGAGGATGTCGATAAAGTTGAAATAGAGCTTCTTTTTCGTCGGTGCGGTATTCATAAGGTCACCGATCCTTTCTGCCGCGGAAGACCGCGGTCGGTCGTTTACAGTCAATATCCAGGTGAGGACCGTCAAGAGGGGACACGATCCGTTCCCTTGCTCCGGAGCGAATCGCCGCCGAGGTCAGTCCCAGCACCATCCAGAAGAGGAGCAGGATCCGGTTGTTATACCAGACGTAATCGGCCATGCCCATCGTAAGGAAGCCGACGACGGCAGAGAAGCCGGCGGCCGCCGTGAGGCGGAGACGGGCATCATCCTCCCGTCCCGTTACCGTGTAAGAGGCGTAGTGACGAAGGAAGACGAAGAGGAACGCCAGGAACACGAACAGGCCGGTAAAGCCCACCGAAACGGCAATTTGAGTGTACAGATTGTGGGTATGAGGGGCCGCCTCAATGGCCGAAAGGGAGTAGAGAGGATAAACGCGGCGGAAGGCCGCCTCCCCCACGCCGATTCCTCCGGCAAAGCAATCGGAGAGCAGACCGTCCACGCCGTTCCAGATGTCGAAGCGGTAGGCAAGGGAGGTGTCGGTCAAGGAGAAGGAGCTGAGGAATCGAGTCGTAATACTGTTGGGCAAGAGAGCAAAGGCGGCGGGAAGCAGTAGGAGCCCGCAGAACAGCTTGGCGACCATGGCACGGGAGGTCAGAAGGAACAGGAGAAGAAGGGCCGCAATGGCACCCAGCCAGCCGCCCCTTGACCAGGTAAACAGCAAGCAGGCAAGAGAAAGCAGAAGCAGCAGAACGTGTGCCAGCCGCCGGTCGCCGGGACGGGAGAGTCTTACGGCCGTAACGGCGAGGGGAAGACCGAGAATCAGGAACTCGGCCAACACGTTGGGATTCTCAAAGAAAGAAACGGTACGTCCCGGGATGACGGTCAGAAGGGAGGCGTCGAGCCACTTGGCAGGGGCAAAGCCCAAAAGATACTGAAGGACGCCTGCCAGTGCCGTGATCCCAAAGGAAAGGAGTAGCGCTTTTCCGCAGCGTGCCACCCATTCCGTGGTGCGGATCAGATTGACGGTGATGAAATAGCCGGCCATCATGGTGATCATGACGGCAGCAGCACGGAGACTTTCGACCGGCGTCACCGAGATCCCTCCGCCGAAGAAGAGGACTACGGCAAAGCAAAGTGCGGCGACGTCGGGGGAGGCGGTGGCAAAGGTCCGCTTGCCCCGCACCAGCTTCAAAAGCCAGGCAAGGGTAACGTAAACGGTCAGGAGACCGACGGTAGCAGCGGAAAAGAAGGGAAGGATCAGCAGGATCAGCACGACGCCGGATTCCGGCAGGAGCAGGACGGCGTAGGCCAAGGCGGCAAGGGGGAACAGGAGCAGCATCGCCGGCGGAGAGGTCAGCGCACCGAGGATTCCGGCGGCCACGCCGAGAAGGAAGGAGGCGTCACCTCTGCCCATGGGCTTTCCCTTTGGGAGTAAGGCCTCCCGACGGATCCCCAAAAGGTCAAAGAGCAGGAAGGAAAGAATTCGGCTGTCGGAAAGGGCGTCACCGCACCGTTTTTGGGAGACGGTCAGGATACTGCCGATGAGAATGGCAAGCACGCCGTAGGCCAGCTCGGACAGGGGTGTGGCAAGATGGCCGAGGGCAAATCGCTGAACCAGATAAAAGACGGAGCAGGAAAGCCCCACGGCAAAATAGAAGATGCCGATGCAGTTCAGCTTCAGATTGGGGAGTGAGGTGATGCCGGCCTTCAGCCAAGACAGCAGCACGCTTCCTTCCACGTGCTTGGCCATAAACCGCTTGAAGGGGATGGATACCCGACGGCGGAAGCCCAGGCGCTCACCGAGGAGGGAAAAGAGGCCGCTGCCGCTGTGACGCTCGTTTCCCGCCAGCAGGCGGGCGGTAAAGCTTTCGGAGATCTTTACGCGCAAGAAATCCGAAAAGCGGACGAGTGCCGACAGAATCGCGCTTTTTGAGGCCAGGGCCCGAAAGCCCTTGGCGTTTTGGTTTCGGTTCATGGAAGGGGATCACTCCTTTCTCTGCCGAGGGTGACACGGCAGACGGTCAGATAGAGGACGCCGCCAAGAGGGGCGACGGAAAAGGGCAAGAGAAGATTTCTGTCCCACCGAAGGGAAGAGGCAAGAGAGTCGGCAGACCAATAGACCAGGCAGAGGGCCGCAAGGCCCATCAGGATGGCGGGTAAGACGCGAAGCACGCCCGTCGGCAGCTCCCGTCTCAGACAATATCCCTGCACCAGCGCCGCCAGCGCATGGCTGACGAGGAAGGCCATCGCCCCGCCCGCAAGGCCGAGGGGACGAAGAAAAGCGGATAGCAAAAAGGCAGATCCCACGCCCAAAAGCATCGGGAGGATCGCCGCCGTTTTTCGGTTGGATACCCAAGCCAAACGGTTCTGGAATTCCTCCAGGGCACAGAAGGGGAGCGCCAGTGCCAGCACCGACAGGAGCCGCGAGACCCCCTCGGCATCCCGGGGGCTGAAATGGCCGCGGCGGTAGAGAAGCGCCACCGCCTCGGGTGCCAACAGGCAAAGGAGCAGCGCCAGGGGAAGGGAAATAGCCAACAGGGTAACGAGGCAGGAGCCGGTTTGCCGCTTGCGGGCGGCAGGATCCTGTTCGGTCGATAGCTTGGGGAAGCTGTAATTGACGACGCCCGATACGGTAACGCCCAGCGCCGCCGAGAAGAGGGCGGAGGCGTAGCCGAAGGCAGCGGCACCGCCTTCGCAGTAGGAGGCAGCCGCCATGGCCGCCGACAGCGAGATGGGGAGAAGCCAGGTGGGAAGCAGGGCGGCGGGGAGCCGCTTGGCCGCTTCCTTCACGGAGGAAAGTCCGTTTGTCAGGCAGAAGTGCCGTACCCCTCGAAAGGGGAAGGCCATCAGGGCACATTGGAGCAAGAGCGACAGAAGGCGAAGCTCCGCGATGCCACGGGGAGACAGTGACGGTATCCCGTAGAGCGCCATAAGCTCCAGGCCGTTGGCCGTGAGTCCGGCTGCGGGGGGGAGCAGATATCGGCCCTTCACCTGACATAAGGCCGTCAGCACGGCGCTTCCTCCCATGGGGAGGAGGGTGACGGCGTAACGGGTGAACAGCGCCACGGTCAGTGCCGCCGCCTCCTCCGACAGGCCGGGGAATAACACCCCCACCAGAGGCCCGGCCAAGAGAAGGCAGAGCAGGGCGATCAGAGATAAAAAGCCGAGAAAAAGGGTACCAAAACAGGCCGAAAACCCACGTTTATCGGTCCCTTTTTGACCAAAAACGGGGATAAAACACCCCGAAACGGCGGCGGCAGGCAACAGATCAAACAGAAGATTGGGGATCCGTCCGGCGGCGGCCAGGGCCTCCGCCTCGGTGCCGGTCCCAAACAGGGCGGCCAGGCGGGCGGTGCGGAGCATCCCGAGAAGCTTGGCGGCTCCCGTCAGCGCCATCATGGCGATCAAGAGCCGTGCGGTGCGGCTTACAGCAGGTCGGGGCGTTTCTTTCGTGTGCGTTGTAGGGCCTCCTTAAAGCGCCATGCGTCGATTTCGGCGTGGTTTCCGTTCAGAAGGGGCTCGGGTACCCGGCGGCCGTGAAATTCCACGGGACGGGTGTATTGGGGATATTCCAGCATCCCGCAGGAGATGCTTTCCACCTCGTGGCACTCGGGGGCGGGGAGGACGCCGTCGATAAGACGTCCCACGCAGTCCACCAAAATACAGGCAGGCAGCTCGCCTCCCGTCAGGACGTAGTCTCCCACCGAGATCTCCTCGTCCACGATCTCCTCAAGGATCCGCTCGTCCACCCCTTCGTAGTGGCCGCAGAGCAGGATCAGGCGGTCAAGCTTTGCCAGCTCCTCGGCCTTCTTTTGGGTCAGGACCTTGCCTTGGGGGGAAAGATAGACGGTGCGGCAGTTTTCGGGCTTTTGGCCCTCCGTGACCGCTTGGTAACAGTTGTAGATAGGCGGGGCGGCCATGAGCATGCCCTTGCCGCCGCCGTAGGGGGTGTCGTCCACCCGACGGTGCTTGTCCTCGGAGTAATCGCGGATGTTATGGGTGCGGACGTCGAGGATGCCCGCCTGTCTTGCCCGCCCGATGATGCTCTCGGAGAGCATGGCGTCTACCGAGGCGGGAAACAGCGTCATAATATCAATTCTCATCGAACATACCTGCAATGGGGGCGATGACGATTCCGGTCTCAAGGTCGATGTGCTTGACAAATTCCTTGACGACCGGCATCAGCACCATGCCCTTTTCGGTCTTGATCTCGTAGAGGTCGCTTGCCGCTCCCTGAATCACGTCGTGAAGGGTGCCGTAGAAGCGGCCGTCTGCCTCACCGTAGAGGGGGAGGCCCTTCAGATCGTCGATCAGAAACGCCCCATCCTCCCTGGGAATGTCGTCCCGATGGGCATATAGAACGGTGTTTTTCAAGGCCATGGCGGCCTCCATGGTCTCAACGCCCTCCAGCGTCAGAAGGACGCGGTCCTTCTGCACCGAGCCCTTCCGTACCTTAACGGAAGGGAAGGCCTCCCCGGCCTGCCCGGGGGCAAAATACAGCGTCTTCATGCCGGCCAGCACGGCGGGACTGTCGCACCAGGGCTCGACCTTGAGGGCGCCCTTGACGCCGTGGGTATTGACGATCTTTCCGATTTCGATGTAGGTTCTCATCCTTCGGTCTCCGGCCCGTAAATGGGCATACTTTTCCATGATATTCCTCTATATTTTACCACTTGCGGCGGCCTTAATTTTTAACAGACTGTAAACATTTGCCCTTTTTCACCGTTTCCTTTACAACAAGGCCTTTTTCCATTATAATAGAATCAATACATTTCGCCGCCGTGCGGCTTGCTTTGCGCTTGGAAGGAACTGCTTATGAATGCTTCGGTAAAGCATCTGTGTGATGCCGTAAAAGATAACGTGGGTAAGGTCATTGTCGGAAAAGAAAACGTGGTGGATCTGATGCTGATCGCCCTGCTTTGCGGGGGACATATGCTGATCGAAGACGTGCCGGGTACCGGCAAGACCAAGCTGGTCAAGGCCTTTGCCGCCTCCCTCGGCTGCTCCGACAGCCGCATCCAGTTTACCCCTGACCTTCTGCCCTCGGATATTACGGGCATCAACTACTTCAACATGAAGAAGGGCGAGTTTGAGTTTGTGCCCGGCCCTGTGTTTGCCTCGGTGGTGCTGGCCGACGAGATCAACCGCGCTACCCCCAAGACCCAATCGGGACTTCTTGAGTGTATGGAGGAGCGTCAGGCTACCATTGACGGCAAGACCTATCCCCTAAGCGATCCCTTTATGGTCATCGCCACCCAGAATCCGGTGGAGAACATGGGCGTGTTTCCGCTGCCCGAGGCGCAGCTTGACCGCTTCCTCGTTAAGACGACCATGAAATATCCTACCCACGCCGAGAACGTGGCGATCCTTCAGAGGTTCTGCTCCGCCGATCCGCTGACGACGCTTACGCCCGTGGCGTCGGTGCAGGATATTCTGAACGCCCGCAGGGAGCTGGATGCCGTCTTCGTGCATCACGATATTTTTGAATATATTTCCTCCCTCTGCGAGGCGACCCGTGGTCTTGAGGGCGTGGTTCTGGGCGTCAGCCCCCGCGGTGCTATTTCCCTTATGCGGGTGGCCAAGGGCTTTGCCGCCCTGTCGGGACGTCGCTACGTGACCCCCGATGACGTCAAGGCGGCGGCCCTTCCGACCCTGCCCCACCGTCTGACGCTGACAGGCGCCGCCCGTATCCGCAAAAATGCTGCTCAGGCGATGATCGCCGAGCTCATCGGCAAGGTGACGGTCCCTACCGAATCGGAGTTGGGATGGTCAAGGGGTTGATAACGGCAGCGGCGTTGGCCGAGTCCCTTCCCGGATGGGGTTACGTTCTTCTTTCGGCGGGGCTTGTTCTGCTTGCTGTTCTGATCGTGGCGCTGATCTGCTTTGCCCTGCGGGATCGGCTGATCGCAGGGGTGACCTACTCCCGTGAGTTCTCCGAGGAGGGGGTCTACGAGGGGGAATACGTCATTATGACCGAAACGGTGACCAATCCCTCCTTTCTGCCGGTGTTTTTCCTTGACGTGGAATCCTATTTCTACAACGGCATTCGTCTGCAGAGCGTTCCCTTCGATCCGCGGCAGGCCATGCAGTACTTTCAGAGCCGCTTTCATCTGTGGCCCTTTATGCAGATCCGCCGTCGTCACAAGGTGCTCTGCGCCCAGCGGGGCTTTTATCAGCTGGAGACGGTGGACGTTTTTTACAGTAAAAGGGTGCGGTACATCAGCGCGCCCGCGCAGCTCTACGTCTACCCCAAGGTGATACCCATCGGGGAGATCCCCGATCCCATCAGCTCCCATCAGGGTGACAGCATTACCGCCCGCCGTCTGATCTTCGATCCCTTCTCGGTGAACGGGATCCGTAAATATCAGTTCGGCGATCCCTTCAGCACCATCAACTTCAAGGCCACCGCTCGCAGCGGCAGCGTCGGCATCGACGCCATCCGCGTCAACAGCCGGGATTATTGCTCCAGCCGTACCGTGATGGTCTACCTCAACTACCAGCTTTCGGTGGATAAGCCCATTCCCGCTCACCTTTACGAGCCCATGATGGAGCGGGGGCTTTCTCACGCCGCCGCTCTCATGCGAGAGGCCTTTTACAGCGGCTATCGGGCGGGCTTTTCCGCCAACGCTACCCTGGTTTCGGGGGAGAATCGCATCTGTTTTCCCGTTGAGGGCGGGGAAGCTCATTTAACCGAGATCTTAAAGAAAATGGCAAAGGTGCGGATCTCCACGGGGATCTCGCTGACCGCCATGCTGTCCGAGCAGCTTCGGGACGGTATGACCGAGACCGAGATCTTCTTGCTCACCCCCGAGCTGACCGACGAGGCGGCGACGATCCTCGACCGCTATCGCCTGCAGGGAAATACCGTTCACGTGATCCTGCTGGGTGGAGGGGAGGTGTATGGCGATGAAGACGTGGCTTCGTAAGCATATCGATCCGCGGCGCTTTCGCTTGTTCCTCCTTTTTGCGCTGCTGGCGCTGGTGATTTATCAGGGCTTCTTGCACTGCAAGATCTTTCTGCCCGATCTCCGTTACGAGCGTCAGATGGTGGGGCTTGCCGCCGTGGTTCTTGCTGCTTTGGCGGCGATCCAGTTTTGTAAAATGTTCCGCGAGGGGCTGTTCCGTACCGTCCTCTCACCGGTGGGGCGGGTGCTGAAAAAGGCCTTTTCGGCCGTGGGAAAACGACTCGGTCGTGTGATCGATCGGGTACGCCGTGCGCTGGGCCTGCCGGAACGGCAGCGACGCGCCAAGGGCACCGACGAGCGCAGCTTTCTGTTTCACTCCGGTAAGCGGGACGACCGCCGCCGTAAGGAGCAGAAGCGACGCTTTCAGGATCTGACCGATAATCGGGAGCGTCTTCGCTTTCTTTACGTTCGCTTCGTCAGAAAATGGATGAAGAGGGGCTATCACTACGCTCCGGGGCATACCCCGCTGGAAAACGGCGCCTCGTGGCGCTTGAAGGAGGAGGAGGGCAGCCGTTTCTTCTCCGCCTATACCGACGTCCGCTTCGGGGACGAGAGCCGGGCGGTTTCCGATGAGGAGCTGGAGGCCTTTGCCGAGCTTACCGGAAAGAAACGGAAGGGATAGCGGCTACGCTTCGGTGTGGAAAAACGAAAACCGTTTGTTCACAAAAAGTTATATATTTGTAAAAGAAAATCTGGTATAATATTGGGGAACGGCTGCGCGCCGAAACCGGAAAACGATCGGAGAATCCGAAGAATATGAGTAAAAAAACCGATAACGTGAAAAACTGCCGCCTCGGTACCGTAGGCGGACAGGCGGTGCTGGAAGGCATCATGATGAAGGGGAGAGAGGACTACGCCATCGCCGTTCGCCGCGAGGATGGGACCGTCAGTCTGTCCAAGCACACCTTTACCTCCATCCGAAGCAAGTATAAGATCCTGCGCCTCCCCATTATCCGCGGAATCGTGGGCTTTGTGGAATCCATGGTGCTGAATTTTAAGACGCTGTCGATCTCGGCCGAGCAGTACGGCATCGACGACAGCGAGCCCGAAACCAAGTTTGATAAGTGGATCCTCGATCACTTCGGTGAGAAGATGATGAGCATCGTCATGGGCATCAGCATGGTGCTCGGCGTGGCGCTGGCCGTCGGTCTCTTCTTTTTGCTCCCCTCGTATATTACCAAGGGGATCGAATGGCTGATCGGACGGGGCCTCGGCGTTTTTAAGAATCTCATCGAGGGACTTCTCAAGATCGTGATCTTTATCGTCTATCTGCTGGTGGTCTCCCTGATGAAGGAGATCCGCCGTACCTTTCAGTATCACGGTGCCGAGCATAAGTCCATCTTCTGCTATGAGGCGGGAGAGGAGCTGACGGTGGAGAACGTGAAAAAGCACCGCCGCTTTCATCCCCGCTGCGGTACCAGCTTTATTTTCGTCATTCTGATCATCAGCATTCTCATTAACTCGCTGCCCTTTATTCCGTGGGATAATATGCTTCTGCGTATGCTCTGCAAGATCCTCGTGCTGCCCCTGACGGTGGGCATCGGCTTTGAGTTTATTATGTTTGCCGGCAAGCACGATAATATTGTCACGCGGATCCTGTCGGCCCCCGGTCTGTTCATGCAGCGGATCACCACGAGAGAGCCCGACGACGGTCAGATCGAGGTGGCGATCATCGCGCTGAAGACCGCCCTGCCACACGAATTTCCCGACTATCACTACGTGGATCCCCACGACGCCCTTGAGCCCGAGACGGTAGAGGACGACGTCCCCGCAGAGGAGACGCCCGACGGCGAGGAGCCGGTATCGGCTGCCACCGCTGAGGATGACGCCGAGGCAGTGATCGAGGATGACGCCGCCGTACCTGCCGAAGGGCAGGCAGAGGCATGAGGGCGGTGCTCTCGGAACGGGACGACAGGCTGCTGAAGGAAAAATACCCCGATGCACGGGATTACGAGCAGGCGGTTCGTCGGTTACAAGACCGCGAGCCGCTTGCCTACGTCTTGGGTGAGTGGTATTTTTACGGCGAGACCTATCGGGTGTCCCCCGCCTGTCTTGTTCCCCGGCCCGAAACCGAGCATCTGGTGGAGGAGCTGATCAAGCGGCTTCCGCAAAACGCCGTCTTTGCCGACCTTTGCACCGGAAGCGGGTGTATCGCCATTTCGACCCTGGCGCACCGTCCCGATTGCCGCGCCGTGGCGGTGGATCTGTCGGAGGAGGCCTTGGCTCTCGCGCGGGAGAACGCCGTCTTAAACGGTGTGTCCGATCGCATTTCCTTTCTTCATGCCGACGTTTTGACGGGCGATGCCCTGGGCGACGAGGTCTACGACGCCCTGGTCTCGAATCCCCCTTATATCGTCTCCGAGGTGATTGATACCCTGGAGCCGGAGGTCCTCCGTGAGCCACGCATGGCCCTTGACGGGGGAGAGGACGGCTTGTCCTTCTATCGGGTTTTGGTCAGCGAGTATCGGAACAACGTGAAAACAGGCGGCTTTCTGCTTTTTGAGATCGGCTATGACCAGGGAGAGGCGCTGAAGGCCCTCTGTCCCTGTGAGATCCGAAAGGATTACAGCGGAAACGACCGCGTGGCTGTTTTCTTCCCCCACGAGAAAAAATGAGTGGGCCCTTCCTTCAAGGGTTCCGTTTCGGGTCGTTTGAAGCCGTTTGGGGAGTCATGCCATTTAATAGAAGTACAAAAATGAAAAAATGGCACATTTTTTCAAAATTGGTCTTGCCAAGTGAAAAAAAGTATGTTATGATATATAAGATGTGAGTTTTGGACGTTCGTTTCGTCCATAATCCAGAGGAAAATCTATTTTATTTTGAAGAGCCGCCTTCGGCGGCCCGGAGGGTATATGCAGTATAACAAGAAAACCATCGAAGACATTGAGGTATCCGGCAAAAAGGTTCTCGCCAGATGCGACTTCAACGTTCCCATGGCAAACGGTGTCATCACCGACGACAAGAGAATCGTTGGTGCCATGCCTACGATCAAGTACCTCGTGGACAACGGCGCTGCCGTGATCCTTTGCTCCCACATGGGCCGTCCGCATAACGTGCTGAATGCCGAGCTGAAGCTGAGCAAGAAGGAAAAGAAGAAGATCGACGAGCTTCCCGCCGAGGAACAGGCCGCCGCTACCGCCGCCGCTTTGGAAAAGGCCAAGGGCGATATTACCAAGCTGTCGCTGGCTCCCATTGCCAAGCGCATCTCCGAGCTTCTCGGTAAAGAGGTCATCATGGCCTCCGACGTGGTAGGCCCCGATGCCGTGGCCAAGGCCGCTAACCTGAAGAGCGGTGAGGTCCTCCTGCTTGAGAACGTCCGCTTCCACGCCGAAGAGGAAAAGAACGAGCCCGAGTTTGCCAAGAAGCTGGCCTCTCTTGCCGACATCTACGTAAACGACGCCTTCGGTACCGCTCATCGTGCTCATGCCTCCACGGCCGGCGTTGCCGATTATCTCCCCGCCGTCTGCGGCTATCTCATCCAGAAGGAAATCTCCATCATGGGTGATGCCCTGAACAATCCCAAGCGTCCCTTCGTTTCCATTCTCGGTGGCGCTAAGGTTTCCGACAAGATCGGCGTGATCAACAACCTGATCGAAAAGGTCGACACCCTCATCATCGGCGGTGCCATGGCCTATACCTTCAACAAGGCCCGCGGCCACAAGATCGGTACCTCCCTCTGCGAGGAGGATAAGCTGGATCTGGCGCTGGAGCTGCTTGACAAGGCCAAGGCCAAGGGTGTCAAGATCCTCTTGCCCGTGGACAACCACGTAGGCGACAAGTACGACCCCGAGTGCCACGACGTGTTCGTGGATTCCGCTGACATTCCCGACGGCTATATGGGCCTTGACATCGGCCCTGCCTCCGTCATTCTCTTCGGCTACGCCATCAAGGGCGCCGGCACCGTTGTCTGGAACGGCCCCATGGGTGTTTCCGAGTGGGAAAAGTTCGCCGACGGTACCCGCGGTGTGGCCACTGCCATTGCCGAGAGCAACGCTATCTCCATCATCGGCGGCGGTGACTCCGCTGCTGCCATCGAAAAGCTGGGCTTTGCCGATAAGATGACCCACATCTCCACCGGCGGCGGTGCCTCCCTTGAGTTCCTTGAGGGGCTTTCGCTTCCCGGCATCGCCTGCCTGCAGGACAAGGACTGATTCTGAATTTCCGGCGGGGGGTCACACCCCCGCTTCCCCTATTTCTGTGACATACTGAGGTTAGTTATGAACAAGAACGTAAGAAAAGCCGTGATTGCCGGCAACTGGAAAATGAATATGACGCCCTCTGAGACCAAGAAGCTTCTTTCGGAGCTGATCCCCATGGTCGAGGGCAAGACTGGCTGTGACGTCGTCGTCTGCGTTCCCTTCGTGGATATCGACACCGCCGTGGCCATGACGAAGGGCACCAACGTAAAGGTCGGTGCACAGAACGTCCACTTTGAGAAGAACGGTGCCTTCACCGGTGAGATCTCCGCCGATATGCTGAAGGAATGCGGCGCCGAGTACGTGGTCATCGGTCACAGCGAGAGAAGACAGTATTTCGGTGAGACCGACGTGACCGTCAATCTCCGCCTGAAGGCCGCCCTTGCCGCCGGTCTTACCCCTATCCTCTGCGTGGGTGAGCTTCTTGACGAGCGTGACCGTGACGTTACCGCCGAGGTCGTTGCCATGCAGACCAAAATCGCACTCCTTGACGTGTCCGCCGAGGACGCGAAAAAGGTCATCGTGGCTTACGAGCCGGTATGGGCCATCGGCACCGGCCGTACCGCTACCGCCGAGCAGGCCGACGAGGTCTGCGGTATCATCCGTAGCGTTCTGGCCGCCAAGTACGGCGCTGACGTGGCGGAGGCCGTTACCATCCAGTACGGCGGCTCCATGAAGCCCGGTAACGCGGCCGAGCTTCTCTCCAAGTATCACGTGGACGGCGGCCTTATCGGCGGCGCCTCCCTCAAGGCATCGGATTTCACCGCCATCGTAGACGCGGCACAGTAAAACTCATAAGAGGCGGAGCGAGAGATGTCTTTCGCTCCGCTTTTTCCAAAGAGAGGCTCACTATGAAAAAAATTGCCGCAGCAATTTGTCTTTCGCTGCTTCTGCTTCTGACGGTATTTGCCGTTTCGGCGGAGGGTGAGACAGTATCGCTGGACGCTGTGACCATCGGGGAGGACGGGAAAACCGTTACTGCCCATATTTCTCTGACCGAGGAATTTATCAGCCGTCACCAAGGGCTGTATCTGTTCCGCGTGTCGGCAGACCGTGGAAGCTCCCTGACGGCTATGACGCCCATCGCCGAGCAGAAGACCGAGAACCGTCAGCTGACCGTGACGGTGCCCTATGACGCCGACGACCCCTCCGCTGCTCTCTACGGCTACGTTTTGGGCTGTCGGGACGACGGGGGTGTTTACCGTCCGGTCTCCCGGGTGGTGTATCCCGAGAATTTTGCTGAATTCGCCCCTCACACCCGGACCTATCCCACGGTGACCTCTAAAAAAGGATTGCAGGTCCAGCTTCTTACCGATGCCCAGCTTCTCGGTGTGAAGCACACCGTGGTCAACGCCTTCTTCAACGAGCTGATCGTTGAGGGCGGAGAGACGGCGGTCTCCTTCGTTTACGGAAACGAGACCTATTATCTCGATGCCGCCGCCCTGTCGGCGTTGGACTACCGGATTCGTTCTCTCAGCGATGCCGGTATCCATATTTACCTAAATTATCTGCTTGCCTACGATCCCGATGCCTTCTCCGAGCTTTACTATCCGGAGGCCGAGGGGGACGCGCAGGCTCTGTATGCACCCAACGTATCGTCCTCCGAGGGCATCCGGCGCTATGCTGCCGTCATGCATTTCTTGGCCTCTCGGTATTCCCGTCCCGACGGCGCTTACGGCTTCTGCGGCAGTTATATCCTGGGCTACGAGGTCAATCGGGCAGAAGAACGCCACCGCACGGGGATGTCCCAGCTTTCGGATTTTGCCGAGGCCTATGCCGTCCTGCTTCGTACGGCCGACACTGCCGTGAGGAGTGCCTATCGGAACGGACGAGTCTTTGTGTCCCTCTCCCACCATTGGTATACGTCCGAGGAGGAAGCGGAGCCCGCGCTCTTCGGAGCCAAGGAGCTCCTTGACGAGCTGGCCGTGCGCTGCCCCGACGTCCCCTTCGGTGTTTCGTTGAATCCCTATCCCTCGGAGCTCTCCATGACCGAGTATTGGAAGGACGGGAAGGCTACTGACAGTGTGGAGACACCCTTTCTCACCGTGAAGAATCTGTCGGTTCTTACCGAGTATCTGAAAACCGAGGCCATGCTCTACCAAGGGAAGCCCCGAACGGCTATGGTTGGGGAGTTCGGTCTTTCGGGAAAGCCGGGGAGCTCGGAGGCATTGCAGGCCGCCGGGTATCTTCTGGCTTATTCGACGGTTTGCCGAAACGAAGGGATCGAATCCTTCATCTGGCACCGCCACGTGGATCACGCGGGGGAACAGGGCCTGTATTACGGGTTATACGCTTCCTCCGATCTGCTCCTTGAGCCAACGGCCAAAAAAGAGCTTTACGCCGTCTTTGCGGCGGTGGACGCTGATAGTCAAGCGGTGCTTGAGGAGTACCGTGCGCTCCTTCCCGAGGAGGTGCGTGGCTCCTTAACGACCGAGCCGAATCGCATCGTTTCCTCGGTGACTGCCCAAACGAAGGGACGTTTCCCCGGTCGAAGCGGGGAGATGCTGTTTGACTTTTCCAGGAGCTTGTATGCCTTCTATCCTACCGATAATGCCCGTTATCTTGAACGGTATGAGGAGAACGGCGGTGTCTTCCTGCGGGCGGAGCTGATCGATCTGTCTCCCAAGGAATATAGGGGCATCGGGATCTCACTACACGATCTGACCCGCTTGAATGCCGCCGATTCCCTGACGGTGCGCTTGCGTGTGACGGCAGGAGCTGATACCGCCGATCTTCGCCTGCTTCTCGTGGGGGAAAAGGATGGGCGGGAGATCGTTCTTGACGGTCAGTCCTGCGTGCCCTGCGGTGAATGGGCGGAGGTGACCTTCCCCCTTGAAAGCTTTACCCGGGAGGCCCTTTCCTCCTGCACGATGAAGCTTTGGGCGCGGCTGCCCTCCGGTGGCGGGGAAGCACCGTACCTTGACGTTGCGTCCATGACGCTGCATACCGCCCACAAGGCCGACCTGCTCGGGACGGCTTTGATGATCCTCGTGGTCATCGCTTTGGGCTGCGGAGTGTTTATCGCTCTCTATCCTGTCCTCTTGCGGCGCCGCAAGCGTCGATCGGTATAATGTTTCCCGCTTCCGCATATCGTTGGATAAGCCGACGTTTCGGCAATCTTATCGGTTGGGGGAGCTATGAATTCCGAAAAAAACAAAGGCAGTCTGCTGATATATTTCTTGATCGCTATCCTATTGATTCTGACGGCTTCGATCCTGCATCAGGTGTACGACCGCTTCATCCGTGACGACGTGAACACGGCGGCCGATCCCTCCTCACGCCGCACCGTCATTCTGGACGCTGGGCACGGCGGTCGGGACGGCGGTGCCATCTCGGTTACCGGTACGGCGGAGAAGACGTTGAATCTTGATACTACCTTGACGCTGGCCGCCTTTCTTCGTGCGCAGGGCTACGAGGTCATTCTGACGAGAGAGACCGATACCGAGCTGTCCCACGCGAACGGCGGTTCCCGTAAAATGCAGGATCTGAAGGGCCGCCTGTCGGTCATGGAGGACAATCCCGGGTGTCCCTTCATCAGCGTCCATATGAACAAATTTCCGCAGGCCAAATACAGCGGTCTTCAGGTCTATTATTCGAAAAACGACGAGGCGTCAAAGCCTCTTGCCGACGGCATACAGGCGGCGGTGAAGGAGCATCTGCAGCCCGAGAACGACCGCGTTACCAAGCCTGCCACCTCATCGATCTTTTTGCTTCATAGGGCCGACTCTCCCGCTATTCTCATCGAATGCGGCTTCTTGTCCAACACCGAGGAGGCAAGAAGGCTGGAGGACACCGACTACCGCAGGACGCTGTGTTTGATCCTTTCCTCTGCTTACGGTGCCTGGGAGACAAATCGGTAATACGTTTACAATTCAGGAGTGTTTTATGAAAGTCAAGAGCATCTTTGTCTGTTCCGCCTGCGAGTATCATGCTGCCAAATGGATGGGGCGCTGTCCCTCCTGCGGTGCTTGGAATACCCTGGAGGAGCAGGTCGTGTCCGATGAGAAACGAACGGTGAAGGGGGGCGTCTCACTGCCCTATGCCGGAAAAAGCGCCCCTGCCGTACGGTTAAAGGACCTGGAGATGCCGCAGTATATGCGCTTTGATACCGGCTATGCCGAGGTGGACCGCGTTTTGGGAGGCGGTCTTGTCAGCGGCTCGGTGGTGCTGCTTTCGGGTGAGCCGGGCATCGGTAAGTCCACGCTTTTGATGCAGATCTGCGGTAAGCTGGCGGCTCTTGACCGAAAGATCCTCTACGTCTCGGGCGAGGAGTCGCCCGGACAACTGAAAATGCGGGCCCGCCGTCTTGGTGTGGAGGGCGGAGAGCTCTACGTGCAGACCGAGACCAACCTGGAGCGTATTTTTGAGGAAATTGATGCGATTTCCCCTCACGTCGTGGTGGCGGATTCGGTGCAAACCATCTATTCGGAGGCTTCTGCCTCGGCTCCCGGCAGCGTGACTCAGGTCAAGGAGGCGGCCGCCCGCTTGATCTCCCTGGCCAAAAACCAAGGCGTTTCGGTGATCCTGGTGGGTCACGTGAACAAGGAGGGCTCCATTGCGGGGCCGAAGGTCCTGGAGCACATGGTGGACGCCGTGCTTCACTTTGAGGGGGAACGGGAAAACACCTATCGCATTATCCGCGCCATTAAGAACCGCTTTGGCTCCACCAACGAGATCGGCGTCTTTGAAATGACGGGCGAGGGCCTGGCCGAGGTTCCCAATCCCTCGGAGGCGCTGCTGGCAGGACGGCCGAAAAACGTATCGGGAAACTGCGCTGTCTGCGTGATGGAGGGTACCCGTCCCATCGTGGCCGAGATCCAGGCCCTCGTGACCAATTCCGTCCTGGCCTCCCCCCGCCGTACCTCAAACGGATTCGACTATAACCGTCTCAACCTGCTCCTGGCCGTGCTGGAAAAGCGGATCGGTTTACGGTTTTCCTCCTGTGATGCCTATATGAACGTCATCGGCGGTCTTCGTCTCGACGATCCGGCGGCCGACCTGCCGGCGGCCCTGGCCCTGATCTCCTGCATTAAGGACAAGCCCCTGCCTGACGATCTGATCGCCGTAGGGGAGATCGGTCTTGCCGGCGAGTGCCGTGCCATTGCCGCGGCGGAGCAGCGGGTCCGTGAGGCTGAACGCCTCGGCTTCTCCCGCATTCTGCTTCCCGCCCGCAACGTGGGGAACGGAAAGCTGGATCCCTCCCGCTTTACCATCAAAATCGAGCCGGTGAAGAGTCTGTACGACGCCTTGGCTACGGCTTTGAACTGACAAACGCTGTTTGCGGAGGCGAAGCCGGGTGACAGCCAATGGCGAAAGATGGCGGAAACCGGGAAAAGCGTCTTGCAAACCCTTGCTTTTTGTGATACAATAAAACCGACCGTTTACTATGGAATCGTATTTGGAGGATCGAAGATATGAAAAAGCTTCTTGTTTTATTTCTTACTCTGTTTCTGTTGCTGGCATTGACTGCTTGCGACGGAAATGACGAAGGCCCGATCGACGAGATCGGCTCGGGTGAAGGTACTGATGAATCGTCAAGTAGTGCCGACGGTTCCAACGCCGACCCCGATGAGTCGGCAAGTAGTGCCGACGACTCCGACGCCGGCTCCGATGAATCGTCAAGCGGTGCCGACGACTCTGAGGTGGACCCTGATGAGTCGGCAAGCAGTGCTGATGACTCCGACGCCGGTCCTGATGAATCGGCAGAAAGCTCCGGGGAGGAAGACGATTCGGAAACTGTCGAGTCCTCTGCCACCGAGGAGCCCCACACCCACAGCTATTCCTCCAAGGTGACCAAGAAGGCCACCTGTACAGACAAGGGGGAAAAGACCTACACCTGCTCTTGCGGTGATACCTACACCGAGGCCGTAAAGGCAAAGGGCCACTCTTGGGGCTCCTGGAAGCTGACCACCCCGCCGTCCCATACGGCAAAGGGTGAACAAACGCGTACCTGCAAAAACTGCTCCGCTGCCGAAACGAAGGACGTGGATATGGTGTCCTTGGATGACATTTTCAAGGACTACCCTGAGTTGATCTATTCACTGGGACAATTCGAATCGGTAAGCGAGCTTGGCGCATACGACGTTTTTGAATGGACGACGAATACCGTTCACGCCCTCAGCAGTGACATCGATATGGAAAACGGTATCTTCGCTCATACCTATTCCTTAGCGGAGCTGAACGCTCACACCCGGAAATATCTTGGTCTGACCTATCGCGGAGAAGACCTGGCAGGCACCCATTTCGACGGCGTGGTTGAAATTACTTACAACGCGAGCAAGGGACAGGTCACCGTGACGTATTACGGCGGCTTCGGCTCGGGTGCTCCCGACTTCACCTACCAGAATTACACGACGGAGGACGATATCCACTTTACCGTTCACTACGTGACCAGTGACGAGGAAGAGGGCACGATCGGCGTCGAGTACCGCGACGGCAATTATATCATTGTTTCCCATCAGGTCGTATCACAGTAAGGTAAGCTTCAAAATCAAACGCCCTATGGCCGCAAGGCCATAGGGCGTTTTTGTTATGGTGTTGTCTTCCTTCGCCAAAATCCTCACCGTCCTTCGGTGGAGGTGTGTGACTGCGGAAATAAATTCCTTCTCATTTGGCTGGTAAGAGGCAGGCGTGCAGGTATAATTGCCGCTCTGCGGCAAACCCTATCGGTAACGAATTTGCGGAGGTCTCGGATGGAACTGCTGGCGGTGTCTTACGTCTTTAACCTGCTGGATTACTGCTTTACGGCTCTTTGGGTGTACCTGTACGGCATTGAGGCGGAGGCGAATCCCTTCGGACAATGGCTCCTGCAAAACGGCACGGCGCCTCTTGTGAAGATCGCGGGAATGGCCGTTCTGTTTATCCTGCTCGGCGTTTTGGTCAAGCGATGCCCGCGGGCCGAGTATGCCGTTTCGACGGTATTTGGGTGCTACTGCCTCATCACGGTGTACCATATTGCCATCGCACTGTACGTGTTATCGTGACGGTTATTCGATGTTCAGCGACATGAGCTCCTGCAGACTGGTCACGCCGTTTTCCACTAACGTGCGGCAGGTGTTCCACAGCGGCGTCATACCGTTGGCAATGGCCTCGCGGCGGATCACGTCAAGATTCCGCTCGTGCATGACGGTGTTCTTCATCTTGTCGTTCATATACATGACCTCGTGAACGGCGATCCGCCCCTTATAGCCCGTGTGATTGCAGAACTGACATCCCTTGGGACGGGCAATGGTGATGGGCTCATCGATGCCGAGGATCTCCATCTCCTTGGCATTGGTGCGGCCCTTTCGCTTACAGGCGGGACACAAGCGCTTCACAAGGCGCTGGGCAATGACGCCCACCAGGGCATCCACCACGAGATAGTTATCGACGCCCATGTCCTGTAGTCGCAGGATTGCGCCGGGTGCATCGTTGGTGTGCAGCGTGCTGAACACCATGTGTCCCGTAATGGCGGAGCGTACGGCGATCTCGGCGGTCTCCTCGTCACGGATCTCGCCGATCATGATGACGTCGGGGTCCTGACGCAGAATGGAGCGCAGGGCGTTGGCGAAGGTCATATTTGCCTTGGTATTGACCTGTGTCTGATTGATCCCGTTCATGGTAAACTCCACCGGGTCCTCAACCGTTACGATGTTCACGGTGGGGTCATTCAGCTCCTTCAAGAAGGAATACAGGGTGGTGGACTTACCGCATCCCGTAGGCCCGGTCAGCAGGACGATGCCGTAAGGACGGGCCAGCATTTTGTCCACGATGGCGTTTTCCTCGTCGGTAAAGCCCAGGTCGGCTCTGGTAAAGTGGAAGGAGCTTTTATCCAGAACGCGGATAACGAACTTTTCACCGAAAACGGTGGGAAGCGTGGATACGCGGAAATCAAATTCCTTGCCGCCCACGGTCATGTTGATGCGTCCGTCCTGGGGGACGCGGCGCTCGGCAATGTTCAGCCCTGACATGATCTTAAGGCGTGCGCAAATGGCAGAGTATGCCTCAATGGGGAACTCCGCGCGGTTTTGCAGGTCGCCGTCAATACGGTAGCGCACCTTGACGTGCTTTTCGAAGGGCTCAATATGAATATCGCTGGCGCGATAGGGAATGGCTTCCTTAATGATCGAGTCGACCAGTCGGACGGCAGGGTTGTTGATGACATCGTTCTCGCCGGGCGCATTCAGCTCGCCCTTCAGCATGGCGCTGACCTGCTGCTCGGCCTTCTCGGCGTTCAGGTCGCTCAGGGCCGCCGAGGTGGAAATGGAGGCCGATATGGAATCCACGTAGCGGTCGATCTGTACCGGCGGCACCAGGATATAACTGCATTTACAGGTCAGCTGTGACGAGATCGCCGATCGGGCATGGCAATCCAGGGGCTTGCCCGTGGCGACGATCAAAACACCGTTTTTGTCGTAGCAGACGGGAATGACCTTATGCTTCTTCATGAAATCGAAGGTAAACAGATCGAAAAGGGAACCGTCAAACTCCAGCATATCAATTTCGATATGCGGCATACAGTAATAGCTCGCCAGTGCCGGCAGCTCGGTGACCTCGGTGACCGCCTCCTTGGCAAGCAGGTAATCCCGTACGCCGATGTTCAGGCGTTTACATTCTGCCAGGACCTCCGGTATTTCCTTCTTTTTCAGAAGCTTTTTATAAACGTAAAATTGCAGAAGCTCGTAGTTGATATTCATACTTCGACTCCTTTATACACCAAGACCGGTCATAATGGAAAGCATAGGCGAATAGACCGCCAAGAACAGCGTGCCAATGATCGCACCCATGATGATCAGCATAATGGGCTGGATCTTGCTGGTGATGGAATTCAGCGAGGTCTCTACCTGCGCGTCAAAGAAGGAGCAGGAGCGTGTGAGAACGTCGCTGAGGGAGTTGGTTCGTTCACCGATGGTGATCATCTGGATCATCATAGAAGGGAAGAGCTCGTAGCTTTCAAAGGCGTTGGTCAGCGACATGCCGCTGCGGATCGCCTCGGAAGCTTGCCGGAATCTGCCTAACAGATATCGGTTACCCAATACGATCTCCGTCGAATACAATGCCTCGTTCAGATCCATACCGCTGGACAGTAAGAGCGCCAGCGCACGGGCAAAACGGGAGGTGATCATATTGAGCTGCACGGTTTTGATCAGGGGGATCTTAAGTTTCATGACGTCCACGTAGTAGCCGACGAACTCGGTGCGGGCAACGGCAAAGATCAAGAAGCCCACGACGACGACGCCTACCAGCAGGTATTGCCAGGTGCCCATCAGGAAGTCCGAAATGGCGTATACCGCCGCCGTCAGTCCGGTCACCTCCACGTCAAGCTTGGTAAGAGTCTCCCGGAAGGTGGGAATAACCAACACCAGCATCAGGATCACGATGCCGACTGTCATGGCGGCGAGCATCATGGGATATGACAAAGCGGCCTTCAGCTTTCTGCGGAGATCCGCGTCCTTCTCGTAGTAGTCGGAGAGGGAGTTAAACACCTCATCCAGCCTGCCGCTGAGCTCACCGACCTTGACCATGCTGCGGAAGAAATCCGGGAACACCTTTGCTTGCTTTTCCAGGGCATCGGACAGGAGCGTGCCTCCCTTGACCTCCTCGTAAATCACTGAAAGGATGGAACGGAAATAGGAGGAATAGGACTGATTTTTCAAAATGTCAAGGCAGTCCAAAATGGGAATATGGGTGTTCAGCATAATGGAAAATTGGCGACAGAAGGCAGTCAGCTCCGAAATGCTGACCTTGCCCGTGCCAAGGGTAAAGAAGGCAGAGGGGGCACCGCCGTCGTAGGGCTTTGCCGAGACCAGAAACAGGCTTTGCTTGGCAAGCTGCTGCTCCAGGTCCTGCTCGTCCTTGGCAATAAACACGCCTTTTATTTTTTGCTTTTGCAGATTGATTGCCGTATACCGATATTTTTGCATACCGTTTTTCCCTTCTTACACCAAATCAAACACAAAACCGAGATACCAGGTCAGAATCCCATTTCCGAAGAACATCGTTATGAGCGTCCCCAGCGCCAAAAACGGGCCAAAGGGATACTCCGTGCGCTTATCGGCATGGCGGATACGGTTGGCCGCTACCATGCAGACACAGCCCAGCACCGATGCGATCAGGATGGCAGGGATGAATTTCTGCCACCCCAGCAAAAGACCTGCCGCGGCGGCGTATTTCACATCCCCGAAGCCAAGCCCCTCGGTCTTCAGAACGGCGATGCTTCCGTAGTAGAGGGCCGCAAAGACGGCACCACCTACCGCCGCACCGATCAGGTGATCGTACCATGCCGTAAAGCCGTCGGTAAACATGGCGGCCAGACCGCACAGGGCTAACAGGACCGTGAAGCGATTGAAAATCAGCATATGCTCAAGGTCGATCCAAAAGATACCGATCAAAAGGGACGAGACTGCCATGGCCGTCAGGGCGTAGATAACACTTTCCTCCCAAAACAGCCGAACCGAAAGGAGCCACAAAAGAGCGTTCAAAAGCTCCACCATCGGATATCTGGGGGGAATGCGATCGCGGCAGGAGCGACACCGTCCGCCGAGGATCAGGTAAGACAGGAGAGGAACGTTGTCGTACCATTTGAGTCGGTAATCACAGCGGGGACAATGGGAGGCGGGATGCGAAAGCCTCATGCCGTTTGGCAAGCGGTAAATGACCACGTTCAAAAAACTGCCGACACAGAGACCGATCAGTCCTGCAAGCAGATAGACACACAAAAGGATAAATTGCCTCTCGTCCACGTGGCACCTCCGTCAGAATTCATATGGTTGGCTCATTTTGGCGCCCGCCGGACGCCGTCAAAGCACCTCAAAGCACTTTTGAAATGCCCCGGCGCACCGCCAAAGCGCCGTCAGAAATTGTTGAGCTTGTTATATTGCTTGACGTAACAGCCGCCCAGCAGTTCCAAAACCTTCGGTGCGGCACCGCTGAACATCGGCGCAAAGATAACGCCGTTCTCTTCCTTTTCCCCGTTGACCATGTCAAACAGGAAGCGGTATTCCTGGGGCATATTCACGTATACCGTCTCGATTTCCCCAAGGGCGGTAATTTTCGAATTGGATGCGATCAGATCCAGCGTCCATTTCATGAAGATACGAAAGTTTTCATAAATGAAGCCCTTTGGGTCGGTCGGTGTTTCCCGAAGCATAAACTTGGGCAGCTTACGTCCGCCGCGGGTTTCGGTCACTTCCCCCTCGGCATCTTCCTCGCTTACGCCCGGGAAGCTTTCGGTTTGGGAGAGGACCTCGTCATCCGCATCCATGGCCCCTAATATATCCGTTATCGTCATCTTTGCCTTGGCCTTCTCCTTGGCGTTCTGCACCAGGGCCTCGGCGGCTGAATGGTCAAATAACAGGTCCTCGGCCGCCAGCTGCGAGGGATGCAGGGCGGTGCGGCCAAAGGGTAAGCGATAGGATCCCAGCGTTCTGCCCTTGTTTAAGAAGGCAAAGTGCGCGGAGGTGTCTTTGATGTCCAAAAGCAGGCAGGTCTCTCCCCGCAGCTTCGGGTTGAGCGCCATGGCACCGTCCGCCATAGCGTTTGACACAAAGGTTACGTTTTCCAAACGGTATCCGGCGTCGTCAAATACCGCCTCAAACCGTTCTAAAAGCGCGGTGCGGATACCGACCAGGCCGTACTGCGCCGTTTGCTTATTCTGGGACAGCAGGAAGGTGTTGTAGGTCAGATCGCTTTTGTTCTGATACACCGTGCCGATGACCAGATTCAGTGAATTGTTCACCGCCTTTTTTCCCATATTGGGAATGGTGATCATGTCGGTCAGAAAAAAGTCGTCGGGCAAGAGCAGGGAAACGTCCGGCAGGCTCTTTGCGGTATGCTTTTGTTTATACAAGCGCAGGATCTGGCTCAGTTCGTCAAAAAAGCCGTCGTCCATGGCGGTAGCGTGATAGGGGGCAGCCGTAAAGCTGCCGTTACTGTCGCCTCCGCTCTGATAGAAATAGATTCGGTTATTGTCGTTGTTGACGAAAATGGTGAAGGACATGGTGTTCTCGGCCATTGTAACTCTCCTTTACTGCAGCTGCCAGACAGTGATCCGGTAGGCGCCTGCATCGTTTTCAAGGCATACACGCAGAAGTGTTCTGTCGCTGTTCTTTTTCTTGACGGACATTTCCAGCCCGTTTATCGTGATCTCATAGGCAGGATAGCGCGCAACCCAGTTGTGCTCGGGTTCGTCGGCGGCGGCTATAAAGTCCTCGCCGATCTGCTCAAGGACCATGCTGCGCTCCATTTCCTCCAGGAGACGGAGCTGCTTGCTATGCTGCAGCAGGGAGGTGGTCAGGAGGATGATGGAGAGAGAAACGGTCAGCACCATCACCATAATGGCCAGCTCGATGGCGGCACCTTTGCGGCTCGCCGTTCGTTTTTGCCTAAGAAGGATGGCCATCAGGAGGCACCTCCTTCCGTGGGAAAGGTGTAGGAATATATCGCCTCGCTGCTTGGTTTTGCGACGGTGTAGTCAAGCTTTTTGGGGGAGAAGGATGCCTTTACGGTGACGGTGATGGTCTTGCTCCGGCACACATAGGCGTTCTCCTCTTGGCTGTATGCAAAGTTGTCGAGGGCTTGCAGCGCCTGTAAAAAGGTATCCGCATCCTCGGAAAAGCGGAAGCAGTTTAGCACGTCCGCGGCACTGCTTTGGGCATCGGCTATGGCAAGATAGTTTGCCTCGACGCTCACCGATCGCAAAACCATGCCGACCGCGGCGGCACTGATGATCGTAATGATCACAAGGGCGACGGTGACCTCAACGACGGTCATGCCTCTACGACGGCGAAGGCCGTTCCGTTTGACAGTATGATTCATATGTGCGGCCTCCGTTTTCTGAAAATTTGTGTTACTCGGATGCGGTTTCTCCCACTCGCTCTCCTACGCGGGAGAGAATGGTAAAGGTATCTTCTAAGGCGACTCGATTCCCGGCGGCGTTTGTTACCGAGTAAACCAGCGTGCAGAAGATCAGAGGATTACCGTTCGATCTTGTCATTTGACGGAATTGAAGCTCCTCCACCGTGTCGATGGGACAGAAGAGCTTCTGCCCATCGGGCAGCGGGGCGGTCAGGGTGCCCTCCTCCCAAGCCACGCGATAGGTCTGTCCCTCAACGGTGGCGGAAAGGCCGGTCTCGTCGGCGGTAATGGAGGCATCCAGCCCGGTCATGCGGTCCACCCAGCTTTTCAGAATGACCTGACACAGCTCTCGGTCTTCGGAAGCGCTCAGCTTGGTGGTGGCAGCGGCACTGCGGGCGTTGACCATGACGGTAAAGGAGACCACGACCGTACCCACGATGGCAAGGACGGCCAGCACGACACACATTTCCGCAATGGTAATGCCGGTTCTTTTTCGCTTTTTATGCACGGTAACGCCTCCTTTCGCGATCAATAACGGGGGTACAATAAAAGCGGTAAACACCACAACACCCCAAAAGAGTGCTGTGGTATTTTGATGATGCATTGATTTAATTGGTGCGGAATTAGGCCATGTCCTTGCCACAAATGGAGCAGGTGCCGTTTACGTTGACGTGGTCGTTCGTTGCACACTCGATGACGGTCCACTTCACGCCGTCAAGAGCCGTTTCGTCGGCCTCGATCAGGGGCGTACCGCCGGCCATGGTGGGCTGGGTCTCGTATACGGTGTCCTCGACGGAACCGTTGGAGACCTTGACGTAGTAAGTATCGTTGCCCTTGACGACCTTGACGAGGGCCGTGGAAGCGGCGGTATCGCCGGCGGCGTAGTCAATTGCACCGATGTAGCTGGTGTGCAGATTCTTGGCTTCCTGAAGCACGGCGGAGTCATTGGCCTTTTTGATGACGCTGGAGAAGGTGGGAATCAGAACGGCAGCCAAAATCGCAATCACGGCGATGACAATGACAAGCTCCGTAATGGTGAAGCCCTTGCGGTTGCACTTTTTCATAATTGATTTTCTCCTTTTTGAAAAATGCGTGTAGCCCGAGCCCGAAAGCCGACCCGGGCTACACCGTAAGTTTTGGGAAGAGGTAGGAATTATTGCGTTACACCGTTGACGGTGATGGTGCCCCACTGGGTACCGTCAGCCAGCACGCGGCATGTGCCGATGGTGTTGTTGTTGGCAATGATGGTGCCGCCGGTGCTGTATACATAGAAGGCAGCGCCGGAGGTGTTGATCTTACAGCCGGATACCTTAGCGGTACCGCCGTTGGATACGGCAACACCTGCTGCGGGAGCAGAACCGACGGTGGCGTTAGCGGTGGTGATGACGCAGTCGATGAGCTCGGCGTTACCGGTGATCTCGAATGCGGCGCCACTGGTGTTGATGGTCACGCCAACGAACTTGGCATTGCCGGGAACGTTGAAGCCGGCATGGGCAGTATAGGAGCCGCCCTCGATCAGAATAGTAGCATCGCCGCCGAACTGATTGGCGTTCATCAAGAAGCCGTCATTGGAGCTGTCCACATAGTTAACGTTCTTCAAGGTGATGTTGACGTTGTCAGCACCGGGACGGAGCTTCACGAAGGCACCGTTATCGGTGTTGGCATTATAGTTACCGTTCTCCAGGGTAACGGTGCATTCCTTAACGGATGCGGGAACGTTGACCATGCCGAATTTTCCGCAGTCGATGTCCTTGTCGCCGCCCTGAACCGTCAGCTTAGCGCCGTTGGTCATTTCCAGAGGACGGGAGGAGTTGTTGGCACCGCTCAGCTTGTGACCGTTCAGATTGATGGTCATGTCGCCCTTTACGGGGATGGTCTGATCCATGACGATGTCTTCGGTCAGAGTGACGTCGCTACCGGCCTGGAGAGCTTCAACGATGTTCTCGGAATTTACTTCCACGTTGATGAACTTGGCGCCTTCCTTCAGAACCAGGGCCTTGCCGTCAGCCAAATGGGTGGCGAAGGACTCTGCCAGCTTCTTGTCGGTGGGGAACTTGACGGTCTTGCCGGCCTCTTCTACCAGCATAACCGTATTGTGCTCGCTGCACCAGTAGTACTCGTAGCCCTTGGTGTGGGGCTCCAGAGCCAGGGCGTCAAAGCCGGCCTCTTCCAGAATGTCGATGACTTCCTTCAGGGTAGCGGGCTTTTCCTTAACGGATGCAGAGCTCAGCACCGTGTTCATCTCACGGGCGGCCTGCTCGTCGGAGGATACGTTCGCCTTCTTGATCAGACTGGAGAACGTGGGGATCAGCACTGCGGCCAGGATCGCAATCACAACGATTACAATGACCAGCTCGGTAATGGTGAAGCCTTTGCGCTCGTTTTTCATTTTTTTCCCATCCTTATTGATAAATTGATAAAATTTACTCACGGTGCGTGAAAAAATTAAATGATTGTATATTCAATACCATTATAACATGCCCAAACGGAAAATGCAAGGGCTTTTCTGCGTTAGTTGGAGAAAAAAACAAGAAGTTTTTAGAAAGTACGTCATTTTTGTTTCCTCTCCTTGTTTTTTTACGTTTGTAGCCGGGACCTCTGTCAATCAAAAAGTCCCCACCGATTTCGGTGGGGACTTTTTGCAATTTTAGCGGGGTAAGTAATTAGAAGTTGTAATCGGGCTTAACGGGCTTACCGGTCTTGGAGGATTCCACGATGGCCATGCAGGCGGCAACGGTCTTGGCGCCCTCAACGGCAGTCATGACAAGAGGCTCGCCGTTCAGAATGATGTCGGCAAAGGTTTTGAACTCGCCGGTGGTGTTGTGATGAGCGACCTCGATCGGCACCATGGTGGGAGTTAGGTTAACGGCGGTGCTGTTCTCCTGGAGAGTAAAGAGGGTCAGCTCCTTCGAATGGTTGTCGCAGATGATGGTACCCTTGGTGCCGTAGAACAGGGTTCTCATGGTGTAGTCGCGCTTGCAACCGGTGGATACGAAGATCTTACCGACAACCTTGTTCGGGAACTTGAGAACCGAGATGGTAGCGTCGTCGTAGCTGACGTGGGGCAGGAGCTTGTGAACGCCGTAAGCGAAGACCTCCTCAGGGTCGCCTGCGATCCAACGGAGCAGGTCAACGGCGTGGCAGCCGCCGCCAACAACACCGTGACGGTTGGGATCGCCGCGCCAGGTGTGAGTGATGGTCTCGTAGTCGTGAGCATACTCCGACTCTACGAAGTAGAGCTCGCCAATGGTGCCGGCGTCAATGATCTCCTTGGCCTTAACGAAGGCGGGGGTGAAGCGGCAGATCTGGCCGACCATGAACGTGCGGTCGGACTTGTTGGCTGCGGCAATGATGGCGTCCAGCTCGGATCTGGTCAGAGCCAGGGGCTTCTCGCAGAGAACGTGCTTGCCGGCTGCCAGAAATTCCTCGGACATGGGAAGATGCAGCTGGTCGGGGACCGAGAGAACCACGGCTTCCACGTCGGGGTCGTTCAGAAGCTGCTTGTGATCGGAGTAGCGCTTTTCCTCGGGGATACCGTAGCGATCGCCGATGGTCTTAAGACGATCAGGATTCGAGTCGCAGATCGCGCCGAGAACGGCGTTCTCATAGTCAAGGATTCCCTTCAGGTGAAGCTCACCCATGATGGCAACGCCTACGACGGCAACGACCAATTTCTTGTTTTTCTCTTCCATTGTTTATGCTCCTGTTATTTTTTATTGACAAACCTCGGGGGATCGTCTATAATAAATGATAAACGAGGCATTTGTAAAATACTATCAAATTTACGCACAGTTTTTGTAATTTTCAACACACCTTTTTGTCCCATTGCGGAGGGAATTATGTCTTCTACGAAAATCATGCGTTATCACGTGACCGAAAACCGAAGATTCTTCAACGTTTCGGGCTTTACGACCGCCCATTATTTTTTCTGTAAGCCCAATTTTGTGCCGCGCTTTGAGCAATACGAGTTTTCCCAGATCTTCTACGTGCTGTCGGGAACCGGCGTTTACACTACGGAGCAGGGAAGCTACCCCATTCACTCCGGGACGATGTTCTACCGTCCCGCCGGTCGACGCTCCAAGTACGAGTGGACGTCGGGGCAGGTCCGCTTTGCGCTGATCAGCTTTTATTGTGACTCTCCCGCCATGGAACGCTTTGAGATCCCGCCCTTCCTTTTGAACCAGGAGGAGGGCGCCACCCTTCTTGATGCCATCAAAACGGCTGAAAAAATCTGCGAGCCGCTGGATGACGATGAAACCATGATCGGTCAGCGTCTGCGGGCGGGGGTCCCGGAGGTGATGCAGAGCTTCGTTTGCGCCTCTCTTGAGCGTTTTCTCTGCATGGTCTACTGCCGTATCAAGGGTATCGATATGCTGCAGGACGAGTCCTGCAAGGTCGGCGCGTTCTTGCGGACGGAGCAGCTGGTGGAGGGTGTAAAGAAATACTTCGCCGAGCATCTTGGCGAGCAGGTGTCGATTCGGGATCTTTGCGACCGCTTCTGGATCAGTGAAACCGCCCTTCGGAAAAAGTTCCGCCGTGAGACCGGTATGGGCGTCATGGAATACTTCATGGACAAGAAGATCAAAGAGGCCGAGCATCGGTTGGGGACCACGACCCTGAGCGTCACGGAAATCGCGGCGGGCCTCGGTTTTTCCTCCACGTCGTACTTTACCAAGGTATTCAAGGCGAAAACCGGCATGACTCCCACCGAGTACAGCCGTTACGCCTCCAAACGGTGGGCCTATTTTGCTCAACGCGAGGAGAAGAGGGGTCGCAAAACAAAGGAAAAGGATTAATGCAAGGCTACCCGCACGGGGATGGCGTGAACAGAGAAATGAGAGGGGGCAAACGGATGACAAAGCAGGAGCTGCTTGCCCACTGTCTTGATGCGTACGGTACGTCGCCGGATTATCCCTTTGAAGGGGATTTTGAAACAGCGGTGCTTCGGCACGGGGATAACCGCAAGTGGTATGCGATCGTGATGCGGATACCACGGCGTAAGTTTGGACTTCCTGACGATGAGGGCGTTGACGTGGTCAATCTCAAGCTGCCGACGGAACTGATCAACTCCTTCGGTGCGGCTGACGGGGTCTATCCCGCTTACCATATGAACAAGCTCCATTGGGTCTCGGTGCTTCTGCCCGACGCGTCGGCTGATGTGATCGAGCTGCTTGTGAATGCGAGCTTTATCGTGACCAAATCCCATCGTGTGAAGAACAGGAACGCCCGATGAAAAATGACAAAAAGCTTTTGAAGATGATCCTGGCTGCGTTCTTTTTGGCGCTGGCCTACGTGATGCCGTTCTTGACGGGACAGATCCCCAAGATCGGCGCAATGCTTTGCCCCATGCACCTGCCGGTTCTGCTCTGTGGGTTTATCTGCGGGCCTGTATGGGGGGCCGTCGTTGGCCTTGTCGCCCCGTTGTTTCGTTCTCTGGTCCTGGGGATGCCGCTTCTTTTCCCAACGGCCTTTTGCATGGCCTTTGAGCTTGCCGCATACGGCGCCGCCTCCGGGCTGATGCACAGGCGTCTGCCTCGCAAGAAGCCTTACATCTATTGTTCGCTTCTTGCGGCTATGACCGCAGGACGCCTCGTTTGGGGGGCGGTTATGTTTCTTTGCCTGGGGGCTGTCGGTGGGAGTTTTACCTTTTCGGCCTTTCTTGCCGGAGCCGTGACCAATGCGATCCCCGGGATCACGGTGCAGATCGTTTTTGTCCCCCTTCTCGTTATGCTGATCGAAAATCCGAGGTTCCTGAATTCGGGTGATTGAAAGGAACGGCGGATATGCGTTGCGGATTGTATGGAAATAAGAAAGGGCTATCGTCAGGTGGCTCTTTTTTAACAATGGTTTTCCATTCGTATACGAAGTAGCTTCAGGAATGGCTCGGACATAGCGATATGAGCACCACCGCCAACATCTACAACCACCTCGATGCCGTGACAAAAGCAGACACCGGCGCCGCGATGAGTAAAGCGTTGGGGTGAGTTACAAATAAATCAAGACCGCTTCGAGCAAATCGGAGCGGTCGATTTTCTTTATTCAATTCGAACTCTCTCGTAGTTACGGACAAGATGATACCTGCTCAGTTTATTTGCGCACCTACCTGTATCCCTCCGTCCCTGAAAATAGGGTGTTTTTGAACAGCCTTACATTTGCCTTGCAATGCCTTGCAGAAAATCGATAAACAACTGAAAGACGGCAAGGTGCATTTTCCTTGAAAGTGGGGAATGAAAGTCAAAAAATCAGGCAAAATTGAAAGAAAAAGAGCCTAAAATCGGAGATTTTAGGCTCAATGTGGCGGAGAGAGAGGGATTCGAACCCTCGTGCGCGTGAGCGCAAACTGATTTCGAGTCAGCCCCGTTATGACCACTTCGATATCTCTCCGTATTCTTTTTTGCATGGAGAAACCACTTCGATATCTCTCCCTATCGTACCGCCTCGGCGGCAACGGCACTATTATATCACAAAACTTCCCCTGATGCAAGAGCAAAAAGCAATTTTTTTCAAAAAAGCAGGGGCGTTTGCGAAAAAATGAATAGGGAACGGTGTGGTGGCGATACTGTAAGTACCAAAACAAAGGAGAGTACGCCATGCAACTCACGCAAAAAGAAACCGATTTCTTAAATGACTTCCGCGATCAGGAGCTTCTCTGCATCGAGAAGTACGAAAAGCACGCTGCCTGCGCCTGCAGTACCGAGCTCAAGAATCTCTTCAACTCCTTGGCCGAGGCAGAAAGAAGCCACCTCAAAACCATCAACCAGATGGCCGGCGGTACCGTCGCAAGCGTTCCCTCGTCCCTTTCGGCAGACAATAGCTGCTGCGGATGTGCAAGCTACTGCGACGAGCAGAGCAAGAAATGCGACGAGTTCCTCTGCCGCGATATGCTGGCATCCGAAAAGCACGTGTCCTCAGTTTACGACACGGGGATTTTTGAGTTTTCCGATCCCCAGGCCAGGAAGATGCTGAACCACATTCAGTCGGAGGAGCAGCAGCACGGCGAAAAGATCTACGCCTATATGAAGGCAAACGGCATGTACAGCTGATTTCGTCCCCCGCCTCGGCGGGGGATTTTCCTTAGGAGGAAACGTATGAAAATGGCTTTTTTTGATACCAAGCCCTACGACGAGCGGGGCTTTCGGGAGGCAGGGGAACGGTACGGGATCGAATATCGCTTTTTTGAGACCAAGCTGACCGCTCACACCTGCTCTCTTGCCGCGGGATGCGACGGTGTTGTGGTGTTTGTCAGCGATACGGTGGATCGCGAGGTCATCGACCGACTTTGCGGCATGGGCATCCGATTGGTCGCTCTGCGGTGTGCCGGCTTCAACAACGTGGACCTGAAGGCCGCCGAGGGGAGAGTCACGGTGGTGCGGGTGCCATCCTACTCTCCCTCGGCGGTGGCGGAGCATGCCTTTGCGCTGCTTCTGTGTCTATGCCGCCGGATTCATCGGGCCTATCTACGCACCCGCGAGTTCAATTTCAGCTTGAACGGGCTTACGGGTAAGGGGCTTAAGGGGAAGGTAGCGGGGATCGTCGGGGCAGGGCAGATCGGGCGGGCCTTTGCCGAGATCGCCGCGGGCTTTGGGATGGAGGTGCTGGCCTACGACCCCTTCCCAGCGGCTGACAGCGGTCTTGCCTACCGTTCACTTGACGAGGTCTTGAAACGAAGTGACGTGCTCTCCCTTCACTGTCCTTTGACGGCGGAGACGCGGCACATGATCGACGGGCAGGCCATCACGGCCATGAGGGACGGCGCCGTTCTCATCAACACCTCCCGGGGGGCGCTGGTGGACAGTGAGGCCTTGCTTCACGGCTTGCGTAGCGGCAAATTGGGCGGGGCCTGTCTTGACGTTTACGAGGAGGAGACCGAGTTGTTTTATGAGGACCTGTCCGACCGGACGGTGCGTGACGAGCTTTTGGCGACACTGATCTCACTGCCTAACGTGATCGTGACCTCTCACCAGGCCTTTCTGACCGAGGAGGCACTGACTGCCATTGCCGAGATTACCTCACGGAATGTTGTCACGGTTCTGAAACGTGAACCCTGCGAGAACGAGGTCAGGGAAAAAAGAGCGTAAAAAACGGCTTACCAAGGGTAAGCCGTTTTTCAGTCCGTGTTATCTCTACCATAGCAGAGAGACGATGTTGACCAAAACACAAAGCGATATGCCAATGACGGTCGGAATCAGGATAGCGGCCAGGGTCTGTTTAAGGCTTCCCGTCTCCTTCTTGATGGTCAGAATTGTGGTAGAGCAGGGCCAGTGAAAGACGGTAAAGAGCAGCATATTGACGGCAGTGACGGCGGTCCATCCGTTTGCAACGAGGATGTTTTTCAGTTCGGTGAGTGAATGATAATCGGTAAGCCCGCCGCCTGCCGTGTAGCACATGAGAATGACGGGAATGACGATCTCGTTGGCGGGGAGGCCCAGCAGAAATCCCAGTAAAATTACACCGTCCAGTCCCATGAGCTCTCCAAGGGGATCGAGAAAGCCCGACAAAAGGGACAAAAGCGGCTGGCCACCCGCCGAGAGATTGGCAAGAAGCCAGATGACAAGCCCTGTGGGTGCCGCCACCGCCACGGCGCGGACCAAAACGAAGAGGGTACGGTCAAGCAGAGAACGGACGAGGATTTGCCCTACCTGTGGCGTGCGGTAGGGCGGTAGCTCCAGGGTGAAGGAGGAGGGAACGCCCTTCAGCACCGTCTGCGACAGAAGCCGGGAGACCCCCAAGGTCATGACGACCGCCAACAGGATGATCCCGGCCAGTAGCAGGGCGGAGGCCCCGCCGGAGGCGGCAAAAAAGAGGGAAATGATGGCGATCAGCATGGGAAAGCGTCCGTTGCAGGGCATAAAGGAGTTGGTCAGGATGGCAATCAGACGCTCCCTTGGGGAATCGATGATGCGGCATCCTACAACGCCTGCCGCATTGCAGCCCATTCCCATGCACATGGTGAGGGCCTGCTTGCCGCAGGCGGCACAGTGCTTGAAGCATCGGTCCAGATTGAAGGCCACGCGGGGCAGATACCCAACATCCTCAAGCAGGGTAAAAAGGGGAAAGAAAATGGCCATAGGCGGCAGCATGACCGATACCACCCACCCCACCACCCGCAGGACGCCCTCGCAAAGCAGGGAAGTAAACCAAGCGGGAGAGCCGATGGCGGTCAGCCCGCGGCTTACGATACCTTCCAGCCACGCGAAAAGGGAGGAGAGCCATGCCGAGGGGACGTTGGCACCCTTGACCGTCAGCCACAGAACGAGAAACAGCAGAAGAAGCATGAAGGGGAAGGCCGTCAGCCGTCCAATGAGCAGACGGTCGAGTCCCCTGCCGTCCCCCTTTCCCTTCGTTTTGCGGGTAACCGAGGTGGCCATATGCTTGGCGGCGGCGGAAAGTCTTGCCGACAGGGCGTCCCCTGCTAATTCCCGGGAGGAGCGCTCTTCAGCGGGAGGGAAGTGTCTGGCGAGAAAATCCGTGGCAATGCAGGTCAGCTCGCTTTTTATCTCTTGGGAGATGCCGTAATGGGACATCAGCCGTTCGGTAAAGGCATCGTCGCTATCGAGCAAGCGAAGCGCTACCAGGCGCGCCTGCCGTCTTGAAAGGCCGTTTCCGATGATGACGGAGGAGACGTCGGCTATGTAGGCCTCAATGGCGTCGGAATAGCGAAGAGTAAAGCTACCGTCGATGCGGCCCTCCAGCGCATCGGTCAGGGCCAGGGCCTCCTTGCCCTTCCGTGCGGTCATGGTGGTCACGGGGATGCCGAGGCGGGCCTCCAGGGCCTGGCCATCAACTGCAATGCCGTGGCGGGACGCTTCATCCATCAGATTGACGCAGAGTGCGGTCTCTTCCTTAACCTCCATGACCTGTAGGGCGAGGTGAAGGTTCCGTTCCAGACACGAGGCGTCGCAAACGATGACGGCGCGGTCAATGTCGTCAAAATAGAGGCAATCCCGCGCCACCATCTCCTCCGCCGAACGGGCCGAGAGGGAATAACAGCCCGGCAGGTCGACAAATAGGTAGTCCCGCTCTCCGGTCTTGCACCGACCGGAGGCACAGGAGACGGTCTTTCCCGTCCAGTTGCCGGTGTGCTGCTTTAATCCCGTCAGAGCGTTAAACAGAGTGCTCTTTCCCACGTTGGGGTTGCCTGCCAGCGCAACGATGCGGTCGGTATCCTTTTCCCGCAAGGCCTTCGCTGTGGCAGCGGCTCCTTTTCCGACCGATGAACGACTTAAACCCATTCGATTCTCCCTCCCGTCTCTACGTAAATTCCTGCCGCGTCCTCCCGCCGCAGAGCAATGACCGTCCCCTTTACCGCATAGGCGGTGGGGTCTCCGAGAGGACTCCTTCCCATACATTCTACCCGTGTTCCTTCGGTAAAGCCAATATCCATCAGCCGGCGGTGAATGGGGCCGCGATTGGTGACGGCAACGATGCGCCCTCTTTCGCCGACCGATAGGGTTGACAGACGTCGTTTCATTTTTTCCTTCCTTTCGTTTCCTTGACATGATAGGGTATTCGCTATCAGTGTATGTGTTCGGCGGCGCCTTGTTACCCGGTTGGAGGCGGGCGTTTTTTGTATGAGCGACGGCTTCTCTTGACATCGGGGGAGATTCGGTGTAAAATAGTAGGAAATCGGAGACGAAACGAAAAAGGAGTACGCCATGACAAAGCATCAGCGGATCGGTATTTTTAAACGGATCCCCACCCTGCGAACCGAACGGTTGACGCTCCGCCGTCTCAATCTTTCCGACTGTCAGGATATGTACGAGTATTCCCGTCTCCCCGAGGTGACCGAGTATTTGCTCTGGTACCCTCACGATAACCCCGACCAGACCTATCGGAACCTGGAGGCGGTTCAGGCAAGCTACAAGCGGGGACAGTTTTACGACTGGGCGGTGGTGTTGACCGAGACCGGCAAGATGGTCGGGACCTGCGGCTTTACCTCCTTTGATCATGAGCACGGCAGAGCCGAGATCGGGTACGTTTTGAGTCCCTGCGTCTGGGGGCAGGGCATCGCCCCCGAGGCGGTGTCTGCCGTCATGGAATTTGCCTTTACCGAGCTTGACATCAACCGGGTGGAGGCACACTATATGGAGGGGAATGACCGAAGCCGCCGGGTGATGGAGAAGTGCGGTATGACCTTTGAGGGCATCTTCCGTCAGTATATGCTGGTCAAGGGGCTTTACCGTAACATCGGGATCTGCGCGCTGACGCGGGACGGCTTTACTCCCCGGGGATGCTACCAAAAGGAAAAGCCGAAGCATTGGTTATTGCGATAAAAAAGGCCCCTCGGCAACGGAACGTTGCCGAGGGGCTCGTTTTGTCAAAGGGATCATTTCCCTGTGTTTTTCTTATTCAGCTTTTTCAGCCGCTTGGCCTCGGCTTCGGCGGCGTCGCGGGCGGCGACGGCGGCCAGCGTCTTCTTCCTTTTGTAAAGGATGGGAAGGACGATGACGGCAGCCAGAAGGAGAAGGACGGCGATCAGTACGATAACGTCCACGAAGAAGGGAACCGCGTCGCCGAACAGCATGCTGCGGCGGCTTCCGTCAAAGGTGGAACGGGTGAGGAGTGCGGTTTCGTTTTGGTAGGCGTCAACCGACGTAAGAGAGTCGAGGGAGCTGCCTGCCTTCAGTGTCATGCTATCCAGCTTCAGCAGCTTATCGGAAATGAGGGCGGGCTCCTTCGATTCGATGGTCAGATTCGAGCCCTGGAGAAGCATACTGTATGAGGAGCGGAAGGAACCGACGGCCTTCACGGTGACGTTGTTGCCGGTTCGGAGCTCCCGGGCGTTAACGGCGTAGCCATCGGTGCCGGTGACGGTGATCTTGCCGCCCGAAAGCGCTACCTTTTGGTCGTCGGAACGAACGCCGTCGATGCCCCCCAGGATGGTATAGGTGCCATCGGTGATCGTCAGCTGGCGGTTATGGTCGGTAGCTTGGCAGAGGATTCCGTACTCACCCCCCTCAAGGGTCAGGCTGCCGCTTCCGCGGAAGATGACGTTGCCCCCGATATACAGGGCGGCTACCGAGGCCTTGATGTGGTTTTTTCCCTTCAGCACCACGGTAGCACCGTCGGGGATCTTGAAGCCGTAATCGTCGGCGGTCATGAGATTCAGGCCGTCCAGTGTCAGGGTGTCGGTCATGTTATTCCAATCAAACCCCGGTCCCTGTACGTGCTGGTTGACGTTCAGGAGGCTGACGCCGTCGGTCAAAACCGTTTTGGCCGACACGGGAAGGGGCAGAACCGTCAGGGCGATCAGCAAGAGGGGAAGAACAAAGCGTATCGATCGTTTCATATCGTACTCCGTCGTTTGGTAAAAAGCGTTGCTTTCATCATATCATAAAAACGGAAAGAAATCAAGTCCCATAGGAAGAAAGAAGGGCAATAAGGAGGGACGAGACAAAAAATGCGGTATAAAAAAGAAACAAACAGGGAACGGTAACCAGAAACTTAACGTGCTTGGTCTTATGACGGAAGAAGGTCATACCGAGGAGAGCGCCGATGCCGCCGCCCAAGGCGGGGAAGAGGAGCAGCGTTGCCTCGGAGATGCGATAGCGCTTGTGCCTTGCTTTGTGTTTGTCGATGCCGTAGAGACAAAAGGCGATCAGGTTCACCGCCAGTGCCGTTATAAGAAAGGGCACGGGGTGATTCAGAATCGCAGTGCCTACCGAAAGAAAAAAGGCCTTCATGAAACGATCTCCTTTGTGGGTATAATAGAATTGTATCACAAGAGGCATAATCCCGCAAGATGCTACGTAAAAAATCACCGAAAACCCTATATCTTGCGGTCGGAACAAAAAAATCCCCCACAAATAGGAAATTTTCGTCACTTTTTTTACGAATAATCGACATTTAGGATTGACAAAAAAGTAAAAAAGTTGTAAAATAAATGCGATGTTTGTTTGTCGTGCTGTCCTTTTACCGTTCCGCTCGGCGTTTTTATTTTGGAGGTTCGTATGAAGCTGCTGGAAGATCGCATTTTGAAAGACGGAAAGGTTCTCGGCGGCGACGTCCTGAAGGTGGATTCCTTCCTCAACCATCAGATCGACGTCCCCTTTCTCTGCGAGCTGGGAAAGGAGCTTCACCGATTATACGAGGGAGCCGGCGTGAACAAGGTTCTGACCATTGAAGCATCGGGCATCGGTATCGCCTGCATCACGGCACAGTATTTCGGATGTCCCGTGGTCTTTGCCAAAAAGGCCAAGACCTCTAACATTGCCGACGATCTCTATTCGGCGCAGGTCCATTCCTATACCCACGGCGTGACCAACAACATCGTGGTGTCAAGATCCTATCTTTCACCGGAGGACCGCGTGCTCATCATCGACGATTTCCTTGCCAACGGTTGCGCCCTTGAGGGTCTGACCGAGGTCTGCCAACAGGCGGGTGCCACCGTCGTGGGCTGCGGCATCGTGGTGGAAAAGCAGTACCAGGGCGGCGGGGACAAGCTTCGCCGGAGCGGCATCCGCGTGGAGTCCCTGGCCAAGATTGCTGCCATGACGGACGGTCGCATTACCTTTTGTTAATATCGGATCCAAGAAGAGTCCATCTTCTGAATCATAAATTATTTTTTTGGAGGAACAGACAATGTCCAAGAGAATCCTTTCGCTCCTGATCGCACTTGTCATGATGGTAGGCGTTGCCGTAATGGCTACCTCCTGCACCCCTGACAAGCCCAACACCAATGGCAACAATACTCCCGCCGGCTCCGAGTCCGGCACCGGTGATACCGTTGAAATCCCTGCTGATTTCAAGCTTGGCGTCATCCTGCTTCACGATGAAAACTCCACCTACGACCTGAACTTCATCAACGGCGTTCTCGCCGCCAAGGAAGCCCTCGGCCTTTCCGACGCACAGGTCATCATGAAGAGAAACATCCCCGAGTCCAACGACTGCTACGAGGCCGCTCTCGACCTGGTTGACGAGGGCTGCGACGTGATCTTCGCCAACAGCTTCGGTCACGAGTCCCACATCCTCAAGGCCGCCAAGGAAACCCCTGACGTTGAGTTCTGCCACGCTACCGGCACCATGGCTCACACCGAAAAGCTTGCCAACTTCCACAACGCCTTCGCTTCCATCTACGAGGGCCGCTTCCTTGCCGGTGTTGCTGCCGGTATGAAGCTCAACGAGATGATCACCGCCGGTACCATCACCGCCGAGCAGGCTAAGATGGGCTACGTCGGTGCCTTCACCTACGCTGAGGTTATCTCCGGTTACACCTCCTTCTATCTCGGCGCCAAGTCGGTATGCCCCTCCGTTACCATGGAGGTTCAGTTCACCGGCAGCTGGTACGACGAGAACGCTGAAAAGAGCGCCGCTAACGCCCTCATCGCCAACAACTGCGTTCTGATCAGCCAGCACGCTGACTCCATGGGTGCTCCCTCCGCTTGCGAAGAGAAGGGTATCCCCAACGTTTCCTACAACGGAAGCACCGCCGAGCACTGCCCCAACACCTTCATCGTTTCCTCCAGAATCGATTGGGCTCCTTACTTCAAGTATATCTGCGAGACCGCCGCTAAGGGTGGAACCATTGCCACCGACTGGACCGGCACCATCGCTACCGGCTCTGTCGTTCTGACCGATCTTGGCCCCAACGCTCCCGCTGACGGCACCGCCGCTAAGCTGGAAGAGATCAAGACCGCCCTCCAGAACGGTACCATCAACGTTTTCGACACTGCTAACTTCAAGGTTAAAGGCGAGACCCTCACCTCCTACAAGGCTGACGTCGACACCGACGCTGCTTACGAGAAGGATACCGAGGTTATCGAAAACGGTGTCTTCTTCGAGTCCAAGTTCCGCTCGGCTCCTTACTTCGATATTCAGATCGACGGTATCACCCTGCTGAATACCAACTTCGGCTAATACCACACCAGCTTCGTCAAACGGAATCGTCGGAGGGTCTCCCTCCGACCATTCCGTTTCTTTCAAATTTCCCTGCATTTTGCTATGGAGGTACGGCGTGAACGCACAAGAAAGCAAGGCCATTGCCCTTGAAATGAAAAACGTATCCAAGCGTTTCGGCAGTGTCGTGGCCAACAAGAACGTGGATCTGACCGTCTATCACGGAGAGATCCTTGCGATCCTTGGTGAAAACGGTTGCGGCAAAACGACGCTGATGAATATGATCTCCGGTATCTATTATCCCGATGAGGGACAGGTGTTTGTAGACGGCCAAGAGGTCGTGATCAAATCCCCGAAGGATGCCTTCCGCCACAAGATCGGCATGATCCATCAGCACTTCAAGCTGGTCGATCTCTTTACCGCTACCGAGAACATCATCCTCGGCCTGAAGGAAGAGGGAAGAGTTTCGATGGCCGGCGCCGAGCAGCGCGTTCGGGAGATCGCCGATCGCTACGGCTTCCATATCGATCCCAAAAAGAAGATCTACGAGATGTCGGTCTCGGAAAAGCAAACGGTGGAGATCATCAAGGTGCTTTACCGCAACGCCGATATTCTCATTCTCGACGAACCGACCGCCGTTCTCACGCCTCAGGAGACCGAAAAGCTCTTTGCGGTGCTCCGCCGTATGCGGGACGACGGTAAATCGGTCATTATTATCACTCACAAGCTTCACGAGGTCCTGTCGCTGACTGACCGCGTGGCAGTGCTTCGCCGCGGTGAGCATATCGCCACTGTCAACACGGCGGAGACCAATGAAAACGAGCTGACCGAAATGATGGTCGGCAAGAAAATTGCCTTGAATATTCATCGCTCCGACCCTAAGGACGTCTGCGACCGCCTCGTGGTCTCTCACGTCAACTGCGTCGGTGCCGATGGGATCAAGCTGCTGGACGACGTTTCCTTTACCGCCAGAGCCGGAGAGATCCTGGGCATTGCCGGTATTGCGGGAAGCGGTCAGCGAGAGCTGCTGGAATCCATTGCAGGCCTTCAGCACCTGGACAGCGGTGAGATCGTCTATCACAACCCCAAAAACGGAGAAGCCGTGAACCTGCGGGACAAAACGCCCCTGCAGATCCGCGAGCTGGGTGTCCGCCTTTCCTTCGTGCCGGAGGACCGCCTCGGCATGGGTCTGGTGGGCAACATGGACATCACCGATAATATGATGCTCCGCAGCTATCGCAAGGGCCACTCCCTGTTCTTAGATCGAAAGAAGCCTCGCAATCTTGCCGAGGATATTATAAAGAGCTTAGAGATCGTCACGCCCGGTACCACTACTCCCGTTCGCCGTCTGTCGGGCGGTAACGTGCAGAAGGTGCTGGTGGGCCGTGAGATCGCCTCCTCCCCCGCCGTCCTGATGGCGGCCTATCCCGTGCGGGGACTGGATATCAACTCGTCCTACGCCATCTATAATTTGCTGAATACCCAGAAGGAAAACGGTACCGCCGTGATCTTCGTGGGCGAGGACCTTGACGTCCTCATCGAGCTCTGCGACCGCATTCTGGTCATCAACTCCGGTGCCGTGACCGGCATCGTGGACGGCCGCACCGCCCGTAAGGAGGAGCTTGGCTTGCTGATGACCAAAACCAGAACCGAATGTGAGGAGGTGACCGACGGTGACGGCAACGAATAAAAAAGCGGCAAAGCAACGCGAACCCCTTTTCCACGTGGCAAAGCGTGACGCCGTTCCCCTTTGGAAATCCCTTCTGATCCGTTTGGTCGCTTTGGCTCTGGCGTTCCTGTTCTGCGGTCTTTTGACCTTTCTCATTACCCGCCACAGTCCCCTTGAGCTGTACGAATCCATGTTCCTCGACGTCTTCCGTACCTCTCGCCGCGTCTGGAAAATGATCAAGGATATTGCGGTGCTTCTGTGTATCTCCTTGGCGGTGACCCCGGCCTTCCGGATGCGTTTCTGGAACATCGGTGCCGAGGGACAGGTGCTGGTGGGATGTCTTGCCACCACGGCCTGTATGTACTACCTCGGTGGGAAGGTCCCCGATCACCTGCTGATCCCCATTATGCTGGTTTCAGCTTTGATCAGCGGTGCGGTGTGGGGGCTGATCCCCGCCGTCTTCAAGGCCAAATGGAATACCAACGAAACGCTGTTCACCCTCATGATGAACTACATCGCCACCTATCTTGTGGCCTATTTCCTCCTGGTCTGGACCCCCGACGGCTCCAGTACGCTCCCCCGTCTTCAGCACGGCCACCTGCCGGTGTTCTTTGACAACGACTATGCCTTGATCGTTATGGTGGTGGTGGCTCTGACGCTTTTGATGTACGTTTACCTCTATTACAGTAAGCAGGGCTACGAGATCTCAGTGGTGGGTGAAAGTGAAAACACCGCCCGCTACGTGGGCATCAGCGTGCCTCGCGTCATCATCCGCACCATGCTGGTGTCGGGCGCCGTTTGCGGCCTGGCCGGATTCCTGATCGTAGGCGGCCTTGACCATTCCATTACCACCGAATCGGCAGGAGGACGGGGCTTCACCGCCATTATGGTCTCCTGGCTTGCCAAGTTTAATCCTATCCTGATGGTGGCGACCTCCTTCCTTCTGATCTTCCTCGATCACGGCGCCGCCCGTATGTCTCAGGACTTCGGCATGAGCGACGCGTTCCCCAAGGTCATTACGGGTATTATCCTGTTTTTCGTTATCGGCTGTGAGTTCTTTATCAACTACCGTCTCGTGTTCCGTACCAAGGCTTCCGCAAAGAGGGAGGAGAAGGCATGAATATCTGGAAGTATATCTTTGAATATTTGATGCAGGCCATTCCTCTTGGCATGACCTTCGTGTACGGCTCCGTCGGTGAGATCCTCACCGAGAAGGCCGGACACCTGAATCTGGGTATCCCCGGTATTATGTGTGTCGGTGCGGCGGGCGGTTGTACGGCGCTTCAGTACCTGATGCCGGGCGGCGTGCCTGCGGTACACCCCGTTTTGGTGGTGATTCTCGGCATTTTAGCCTCCTTCCTTGCGGCAGGACTGGTTGGATTGCTTTACAGCTTCCTCACCGTTACCCTGAAGGCCAATCAGAACGTGACGGGACTGACCATCACCATCTTCGGCGTCGGTGCCATGAAGCATCTCATGGTAGGCCTCAAGGGCAGCACCTATCTGAAGGCACTCCCCTACTTCCGCTATCCCTTTTCCCAGGCAGAGCAGGGAACGCTGCTCCGCTCCATGCAGCTTTGCGGCGTGATGCTCTTTTTGGCGATTATCATTGCGCTGGTATCGTCTTACGTGCTGAATCGGACCAGGGTCGGCTTGCATCTGCGTGCCGTGGGTGAGAACCCCGCCACCGCCGACGCCGTCGGCATCAACGTGACGGCCTATAAGTATTGGGCTACCTGCATCGGAAGCGGCATTGCGGGCCTTGGCGGTCTCTTCTACGTAATGGATTACTCCGGGTCTCCCGAAGCGTATAAGAGCATTGAGCCTCTGGGCTGGCTCTCCATCGCGCTGGTCATCTTCGCTCTGTGGCGTCCCCATCTCAGCGTTCTTGGCTCCATCATCTTTGGCGCGCTCTTCGTTGCCGGCTATTATATCCCCACCATTCCCGGTGTTAAGCTGAGTATGTCCTTTACTCCCCTTCTGAAGATGCTTCCTTATATTGTGACGATGATCGTTCTCATCGTTTCCAGCATCCGCAATAAGCGGGAAAACCAACCGCCTTCCGGCCTCGGTGTCAATTATTACCGAGAGGAACGATAAGGAAAAGGCACTTACGGAATCTCCGTAAGTGCTTTTTGCGTTTTTTACGATTTCATGACTTGTTCACGAATGGATGCTATAATAAACCTAACGTCAATCGAAGAAGGAACCGTTATGGGAAACTATGACCTTTTGCAACAAGTGAATCGGCCCGAGGACGTCAAGGGACTGGATGAAAAGGCCACGAGGCAGCTCTGCACGGAGATCCGGGCGTATCTCTGCGAAACGGTGCTGAAGACCGGCGGACACCTTGCCTCCAACCTGGGCGTGGTGGAGCTGACGGTGGCCCTGCATCGTATCTTCGATTTTTCGAGGGATCATCTGATCTTTGACGTGGGGCATCAATGCTATACTCACAAGCTGCTGACGGGGCGGAGGGAGCGGTTTTCCACCCTTCGTCAGCGGGGAGGCCTGTCGGGCTTTACCAAGCGGGCGGAAAGTGACTACGATTGCTTCGGTGCCGGACACAGCAGCACCTCGGTTTCGGCTGCTATCGGCTTTGCCGAGGCGGAGCGGCTGCGGGGCTCCGATGCCTATACCGTAGCGGTGCTGGGAGACGGTGCCTTTACGGGAGGCATGATCCACGAGGCGCTGAACAACTGTCGGCGGGATCTTAGGCTTATCATTATCCTGAATGAAAATGAAATGTCGATCTCCCGCAACACCGGTGCCTTCGCGGGGCTGATCGCCAGGATCCGAACCTCCAAGGGCTATTACCGCACGAAACGCCGTACCGTGAAGGTCATTAAGAAGCTTCCGCTGATCGGCGAGCCCCTCTTCCGCGGCATCCGCCATCTGAAGCAGAGCATCAAGGACCGTCTGTTCAAGAGCAACTATTTTGAGGATCTGGGGCTCTATTACCTCGGTCCCGCCGATGGAAACGATCTGGTGAAGGTGGAACGGCTTCTTCGCGAGGCGATCAACGCAGGACAGAGCACCGTCATTCATCTCCGTACCGTCAAGGGCAAGGGATACCCTCCTGCCGAGGCCGACCCCGGTGCCTATCACGGCGTGTCACCGAGACAAAAAAATACCGAGCGTAATTTCTCCTCCGAGATGGGTGAAATTTTGACCGAGCTTGCCGAGGAGGATCCTCGCGTCTGCGCCGTTACGGCGGCTATGGCCGACGGAACCGGCCTTGGCGCCTTCCGTGAGGCAGTTCCCGCACGCTTTTTTGACGTGGGGATCGCCGAGGAGCACGCTCTTACCTTTTCGGCGGGCCTGGCGGCCAACGGCTTCAAGCCCTATTTTGCCGTTTATTCCTCCTTCCTTCAGCGAGGATACGATAACGTGATCCACGACATTGCCCTGCAGAACCTGCCGGTTACGCTTTTGATCGACCGCGCGGGGCTCAGCGGTGGCGACGGCCCCACCCATCACGGTATTTTCGACGTGGCCTTTCTTTCCCAGATCCCCAATATGGAGATCTTTACGCCATCCACCTTTACCTCTCTGCGGGAAGCGCTGACGCAGTCGCTTGTAGCAGATCATCCCGTTGCCATTCGTTATGCCAACGGCGGTGACTGTGAAGAGGCGGCAAGACGCTTTTGCCGTGGTGCGGCGGAGGTTCATGCCGATTTTGAGGAGGGGGCGGCACTTGATTACGTGATCGTGACCTACGGAAGGATCGTGACCGAGGCCATGGCGGCCTGTGACCGACAAAATGAAAGGGCTCCCGCCTCCTGCGGCGTGATCCTGCTGGAGAAGCTGAAGCCCTACGGCCCCATCGCCGATCAGATCCACGCCATGCTTCCTCCTTCCGCAAAAACCGTCGTGTTTTTGGAGGAGGGCATTCGCAACGGTGGCGCCGGTATGATCCTGGGAGAGCGGCTTAACCTGCCTGACGGTTGTGTGTACCGGCACCTCGCTGTCGACGACGTATTTGATACCGAAAGAGCTACCGGTAATCTGTATGCCGATTTTGGTATCGGTCGGGAAGACGTGCTGGCGGTGATGAACGAATAAGAAAAACGCGACCATCTTCGGAAGGTCGCGTTTTGATGTTGTGACGACGTATTATGCCGTTTTCTTTTTGGGGAGGGTCACATCCCCGAGGATCGCCGCCGCCAGCACCAGTACGGCACCGATGATCTCCCAAGGTCCCATGGGCTCGTGCAGAACGGTAGCCGATAGAACCACCGCCGCGATGGGATCCAGATAGCTGAAGAGGGCGACGCTTTGGGCGGAGAGCTTCTCAAAGGATTCAAAGTAGAGGGCATACGCTACGCCGGTATGGAGGACACCCATCACAAGCAGGAGAAGGATCGGCAGGGGCTGCAGCGTCATGCCGGTAAATCCCTCGGTCAAAAGAAGGTATGGGATCATGACAATAGCTGCGCTTCCCAACTGGACGACGGTCTTATCATAAGCCGGAACGTTTGCGATCCTTTTGTTGAGGATCACCACCGAGGCATAGAGCAGGGCGGCACCCAGGCCAAGCAGGACGCCCCGGAGATCGGAGCCATCCACGGTATCGGAGAGCACCCCCGTTACCGGCAGCATGCCAATGACCGAAACGAGAACGCAAAGTCCCTTTTTTGCGGTAATGCGCTCCTTCAGGAAAAGGGGAGACGCCAGCACCACGAAAACGGGGGACATATAGTAGCATAGTGTTGCGATGGCAATGGTGGTGTGGTTATAGGCTTCAAAGAGAAGGATCCAGTTAAAGCCGATCAGCCCTCCCGACAGGAGGAGCAGAAGGCCGTTTTGTCGGATGGCCCCCCACGAGATCCGTTGCTTTTTCAGAGCCATGACGCCAAGAAGAAACAAGGTTCCCACCAGACCCCGGACAAAAGCGATCATGCCCGAGGAGAGAAGGAGGTAGCGGCGGAAGATACCGATGGTGCCGAAGATCAGCATGGACGCAACCAGGCTGAAGCGGCTTTTTTGTGTTTCGTTCATCGTTCTTCCTCCACGTCGGGCAAGGAGATGCCCCCAAGGACGCGGTCCTCGGGGTACTGTTCAAAGCGTAGCGTCTTTCCGGTGATGGGATGACAGAAGGTCAGCCGATAGGCGAAGAGGGCAGGAGCCCCGCTTCCGCCGCCGTAGCGGCCGTCTCCCACGAGGGGCAGTCCGCGGGAGGCAAACTGCACGCGGATCTGATGGGTGCGTCCGGTATGAAGCTTGACGGAGACGACGGCCTTGCCTTCTACGGTATTCCGTATCCGATAGGAGAGGGACGCCTCCTTGACACCGTTTCGCTTCCGCTTGACCACGTAGGTTTTGTTCTTTTGGCGGTCATGGAACAGGAGATCGGTTAAGGTGCCGCTTTCCTCGGCGGGGATGCCCGACAGGACGGCGAGATACTCTTTGCCGGCGTCGGGATCGCTTAGGGCGTTTGTCAGTTTTCCCGCTATGGAAGGGGTGAGGGCGTAGACCATGAGGCCCCCCACGTTCTTATCCAGCCGATGGACGGTGCCGACGTAGGCGTCGGGCTTTCCCATGGCCACCCGTATAAGGGCGGGCATACAGGCCTCGGTCTTGTGATCCTCCGACAGGACTCCTACGGGCTTGACGGCCACCATAAGAGAATCGTCTTGATACAGGATCGAGAGCGTCATTATACCCGTTCTCCGAGGCGATCGATGTACTGACGGTAGAACATATCAAATTCCCCGCGGTCGAGGGCGTCGCGGATCTTCTGCATCAGGTCGTTGTAGAAATAGAGGTTATGCAGAACGCAGAGCCGCATACCCAGCATCTCGTCCACCTTCAGAAGATGACGGATATAGGCGCGGGAATAGCTGCGGCAGGCAGGGCAGTTGCAGGTTTCGGAAATGGGACGGGGATCGGTCTTGAACTTCTCGTTCAGAATGGTGAGCTTACCCTCCCAGGTAAAGAGATTGCCGTGACGGGCGTTGCGGCTGGGCATGACGCAGTCGAAGAAATCGACACCGCGGCGTACCGCCTCCAAAATGTTCTGGGGCGTGCCGACGCCCATGAGGTAACGGGGGCGGTCGGTGGGCATATGGGGCTCCACCGCTTCGATGGTGGTGTACATTTCCTCTGCCGTTTCTCCCACGGCAAGGCCGCCGATGGCGTAGCCGTCGCAGTTCATCTCGGCGATCTGCTTCATGTGATCCACGCGGAGGTCTTCGTAGGTGCAGCCCTGATTGATGCCGAAGAGAAGCTGCTGCTTGTTGATGGTCTCGGGCAGGGAATTGAGGCGTGTCATTTCGTCCTGACAACGCTTCAGCCAGCGGGTGGTGCGGGCGCAGGATTCCTTGGCGTATTTGTACTCGGCGGGGTTGGCTACGCACTCGTCAAAGGCCATGGCAATGGTGGAGGCCAGATTGGACTGGATCCGCATGGATTCCTCAGGCCCCATAAAGATCTTTTTTCCGTCAATGTGGGAGTTGAAGGTCACCCCCTCCTCCTTGATGCGGCGGAGCTTGGCCAGGGAAAAGACCTGAAATCCGCCCGAGTCGGTGAGAACGGGGCGATCCCAGTTGAAGAATTTATGGATACCGCCCAGATCGTGGATCAGGCGGTCGCCGGGACGGATGTGCAGGTGATAGGTGTTGGAGAGCTCCACCTGACAGCCGATCTGCCGGAGATCATCGGTGGAGACACCGCCGCGGATGGCGGCGCAGGTGCCCACGTTCATAAAGACGGGGGTTTGAATGGTGCCGTGTACCGTTTCGAAGGTACCGCGGCGGGCCTTGCCTTCGGTTTTGAGAAGAGTAAATTTAGCCATTTTGATTCCGTTTCCGTTGGAAAAACAGTCCAACTCATTGTATTTCATCGGGAGAACAGCCCGACTTTTGTTTTTATCGATTACGAGCGCTCAAACTGTCGCTCGAACTGTCCCTTGGTCATCTCAAAGGCCACGGGCCTTCCGTGAGGACAGTAGCGGACGCGGGGATTGCCGATGACCTGCTCGGCGATCCAGCGGATGTTTTCGGGGGAATCCTCCCGTCCCGCCTTGACGGCGGCCTTACAGGAGGCCTGGTAGAGAGCTTTTTCGTAGATCTGCTCACGGCCGGTCTCAATGTCACCGGTTCCCGTGGCCAGGCGGGCGGCAAGCTCCACGAACATGGCCTCGGCTTGGGAGTCGTTCAGCCCGGAGGGATACTGTAACAGAGCGGCAGTGCCGTTCTCCTCTCCCTCGGTGAAGTCGAAGCCGACGCGGAAGAATTCTTCGCGGTACTCGCAGGCGGCGGCGTATTCCTCGGGGGTGAGGCGCAGCTCAAGGGGAAGCATAAGAAGCTGGGAGACGGGGGTAAGGGATCTCATATTATCCCGCATCCTCTCAAAGAGCACCCGCTCGTGGGCGGCGTGCTTGTCGATGACCAGCATCTTATCCTCCATCTCCACGAAAACGTAGCAGTTGAAGGCCACGCCTGCCACGCGGAACCAAGGCAGGGGTTCGTTTGGCCGCGCGTCAGGTTGGTAAGTGGGGGTGGGTTCAGAGGTGGATACGGCGAGAGCCTCCTCGGAAAGGGAGGGGATAGGCGAGACCTCTGCCATCGCTTCCATCGGTGCGGCGGGGGGGATCTCCTGCGGGAGCTGCGCCGTTTCCGTGAGGGGAGAGGGACGGAGGGTGTCCTCGCAAGTGCGGGCGGGCGCTTCCCGATTGAGGGGTGCGGGCGTCCGGCTGGTCTCAGCGATGGGGAGGACAGGTGTCCGGCTGGTTTCAACGATGGGGGGAGCAGGGAAGGACACGGCCGCCTCACGGACCTCTCCGGGGATAGAAAGCTGCTCGTATTTGCGGGTGAGCAGCTCCTTTTCGTCGGCGATGCGCGTGGCCTCCTCCTCGGAGGTCTTCATGGACAGAACGTCCTGATAGAGACGGTAGCTGTCTCCCGTGAGCTTGGTGGGCTCGCTTGCCGCCGGCACGGTGGGACGGTTGACCCGTTGCATCAGTGCGTTACGGACGGCGCAGTAGACGGCGTTGAAGACCGGCTTGTCGGCCGAAAATTTGACCTCCAGCTTCTGGGGATGGACGTTGACGTCCACGTAGGCGGGATTGATGGTCAGCGCCAGCACGCAGCTGGGAAATTTGTCAGAGGGGATGTAGGAGGAAAAGGCCTGCTCCAGGGCCGCCGAGGCGGTGCCGCACTTGACGTAGCGGCCGTTAATGAAGAAGTTCTCGTAATTGCGGTTTCCGCGACAGTTGTCGGGGGTGCCGATCACGCCCTCCACCTCAATGCCTTCGGTCATATCGTGAACGGCTACCGTCTTTCTGGCAAAATCGCGGCCGAGGACGGCGTAGATGACGTTTTGCAGATTGCCGTCCCCCGCTGTCTGGAAGCGGAGGTTACCGTCGGTGATGAACTTGATAGCAATATCGGGGCGGGAGAGAGCGATTTTTTCCAGCACCGCCGCCACCGCTGCCGTCTCGGAGGCGTCGCGCTTTAAGAATTTGCGGCGGGCGGGGACGTTAGCGAACAGCTCCTCTACGATGATGGTGGTACCGAGGGGGCATCCGCTTTCCTCGGAGGAAAGGATCCTGCCTGCCTCGCAGGTGACCACTACGCCCATATCGGCGTCCTGCGTCCGCGTCATAATGCGGAGCTTGGAGACCGAGGCAATGGCGGCCAGCGCCTCCCCGCGGAAGCCGAGGGTGACGATGCCGTCCAGGTCGGAGGCCGTGCGGATCTTACTGGTGGCGTGGCGCTGAATACAGAGAAGGGCGTCCTCCTCCGTCATGCCGCAGCCGTTATCGGTGATACGCATCAGCGACACGCCGCCGTTTTTGATCTCGGCGGTAATGCGGGTGGCACCGGCATCGATGGCGTTTTCCATCAGCTCCTTCATTGCCGAGGCGGGGCGTTCTACCACCTCGCCGGCGGCAATCAGGTTGGCCACCTGTGTTTCCAAAAGGTTGATCTTTCCCATGGTGTACGTCCGTTCTGTTATGAAATGGTTATTCTGCCAACTGCTTCAGCTCCACCAGGAGATTCAGAGCCTCCACGGGAGTGAGCAGATTCACATCGGTGTTCAGAAGCTTTTCCCGCACCTCGTCGGCCTTGAAGTCGTCGAAGGTGATGTTGGTGTTGACCTCCGGCACGACACGCTGGGGCTTGGCCTGTGTCTCGGTCAGCTGACGGAGGACGTCCTTGGCACGGCGGATGACGTCGTTCGGTACGCCTGCCAGCTTGGCCACCTCGATGCCGTAGCTATCGTCGGTGGCGCCCTTGACGATCTTGCGAAGGAAGGTGATGTCGTCGCCCTTTTTCTTGGCGGCGATGTTGTAGTTCACCACGCCCTCGATCTCCTTTTCCAGGACCGTCAGCTCGTGATAGTGGGTAGCGAACATGGTCTTGGCGCCGATCTTTTTGCCTGCGGTGTACTCCGCCACGGCGCGGGCGATGCTCATGCCGTCAAAGGTACTGGTGCCGCGGCCGATCTCGTCGTAGATGATGAGACTGCGGCGGGTGGCGTTCTTCAGAATGTAGGCCACCTCGTTCATCTCCAGCATAAAGGTGGAGGTACCGGATGCCAGATCGTCGGAGGCACCGACGCGGGTGAAGATCTTGTCCACGATGCCGATCCGTGCCTCTCTTGCCGGCACGAAGGAGCCGATCTGTGCCATCAGCACGATAAGGGCGACCTGCCGCATATAGGTGGACTTACCCGCCATATTGGGGCCGGTGATGAGGGCCAGGCGGTTGTGATTGGTGTCGAGAAGGGTATCGTTGGGGACGAAATAGCCGTCGGAGGTGAATTGCTCCACCACGGGATGACGTCCCTCCTTGATGGCGATGACCGAGCCGTATTCGATCTCGGGACAGCACCAGCCGTTCCGTACCGCCGCGTCGGCCAGACTGACGTAGCAGTCCAGCTTGGCGATGAGAGAGGCAGCCTGCTGGACGCGCTTGACCTGGGCTGCGATCCTCTCGCGGATCTCGGTAAAGAGCTCGTATTCCAGGGCGTTCAGCTTATCGGAGGCGCCGAGGATCAGGGTCTCCTTCTCCTTCAGCTCCTCGGTGATGAAGCGCTCGGCGTTGACGAGGGTCTGCTTACGGATGTAGCGGTCGGGCACCTCGGCGAGATTGGATTTGGTAACCTCGATGTAGTAACCGAAGACACGGTTGAAGGCCACCTTCAGGTTCTTGATGCCGGTCTTTTCCCGTTCCTCCTCGGCGATTTTTTCAATATAGCTTTTGCCGTTGTGGACGATGGTGTAGAGCTCGTCGGCATCGGCGCGGTAGCCGCGGCGGATAAAGCCGCCCTCACGGAGAGAGAAGGGGGGCTCCTCCACGATGGCCGTCTCAATAAGCTCCCGAATGTCAGACAGGGTGTCAAGATGGAGATGAATGTCGGAGAGCTCCTCGCTGACGAAGTCGGCGGTCAGCTCCTTGATCTCGGGAATCAGAGCGGCGGTGGCGGCAATGGCGCGGAGGTCGCGGGCATTGGCGGTTCCGTAGACCAGCTTGGTCATCAGGCGGTCAAGGTCGAGGACGTGGCGGAGCTGCTCCGCCAGCTCCTCTCTTGCCATAAAGGAGGAGCAAAGCTCGCTGACAGCCCGTTGGCGGCGGCCGATCTTATGGGCATTTACAAGGGGCTGCTCCACCCATCGGCGGAGCATTCTGGCGCCGGCCGACGTTTTGGTGCGGTCAAGCACCCACAGGAGACTGCCCTTCTTTTCCTTGCTTCGCATGGTCTCGCAGAGCTCCAGATTCCGGCGGGTGGCAAGATCCAGCTCCAGATACTGGCCGTCGTCGTAGAGCTTCAGCCCCGAGACGTTGGTCACGTCGGTCATTTGGGTTTCGGTGATGTATTCCAGCAGGGCTCCGATGGCGGAGACCACCTGGGGGCCCTTCTCCCGGGCCTCGGAGGCGGCGGTGCCGAATTGTCTTGTCACACGGGCAAGGGCGCGGGTGTAGTCAAAGCGCTCGCTCTGTCCCTCGGTCACGTAGGCACGGAGGCGCTCTCTTACGTACTCGCGGACGGCGGGAACGTCGTTCAGGGAACAGTTGACCATCAGCTCCTTGGGCTGGAAGGTGCCGAGCTCGTTCAGAATACGGTCGAGGCGGTCCTTGCCCTCGAAGCGGGTAGCCGACATCTCGCCGGTGGAGACGTCCACAAAGGCCATGGCCGCCGCACCTTCCTCACAGCAGAGGGCGCAGAGGTAGTTGTTTTGAGATTCGTCCAGCTGGGTATTGTCGATGACGGTGCCGGGGGTGACCACCCGGACGATGTCCCGCTTGACAAGGCCCTTGGCGGTGGCGGGGTCCTCCATCTGCTCGCAGACGACGACCTTATAGCCCTTGGCCACCAGCCGGCCGATGTAGTTGTCGGCGCTATGGAAGGGAACGCCGCACATGGGTGCTCGCTCTCCGTCGCCGCAGTTGCGGCCGGTGAGGGTCAGCTCCAGCTCCCTTGAGACCACCTTGGCGTCGTCGAAGAACATTTCGTAAAAGTCTCCGAGACGGTACATCAGGATGGCGTCGCGGTAGCGGTTTTTAATTTCAAGATACTGTTCCATCATGGGAGTCATGGCCATGATCTTCGTCTCCTTTTCGGAAGAATGAATGCCCGGTTACGGGACAAGCTCGCCCGTCAGGCAATAGGTATCGGCGGTCAGGATCTTTACCTCGGCAAAGGTGCCGATGAGTGCGGCGTCCCCCGGAAAATGGACGAGGCGGTTCTTCTCGTTCCGTCCCGTCAGAAGAGAGGCATCGGTCTTGCTTACGCTCTCCACCAGGACCCGCTCCACCCGTCCCACGTATTCCTGATTCTTTTCCCTTGAAATGCGGTTTTGAGTATCAAGAAGGCGGGCAAAGCGTCGGGATTTCACGTCTTCGGGCACCTGCTCCATCTTCTCGGCGGGGGTTCCGCGGCGGATGGAGTAGATGAAGGAGAAGAAGGCGTCGTAGCGTACCTCCTCCAGCATGGAGAGGGTGTCTTCAAAATCCTCCTCAGTCTCACCGGGGAAGCCGACGATGATGTCGGTAGAGAGGGCGACGTCTGGGATCTTTTCCTTCATGTAGGTCATTAAGGATCGATAGGCCTCGCGGTCGTAGTGACGGTTCATGGCCTTCAGCACCCGGGAGGAGCCCGACTGGAGAGGGAGGTGGAACTGCTTTACGATCTTCGGGCGGCAGTCGTCTCCGCTGTGAGCGGCGATGACGTCGATGAGCTTATGGGAGGCATCCTTCGGATGGCTGGTCATGAAGCGGATCCAGTAGTCCCCTTCGATCTTACAGATGTCGGAAAGCAGCTCGGCAAAGCCGTAATCCTCATAGAGACCTTTTCCGTAGGAATTGACGTTCTGTCCCAGCAGGGTGATCTCGCGGCAGCCGTTCTTGACAAGACCGCGGATCTCCTCCAAAATACACTCTTTACGGCGGCTTCTCTCCCGCCCTCGAACGTAGGGAACGACACAGTAGGTGCAAAAATTGTTGCAGCCGTACATGATGCTGACCCAGGCCTTAAAGGTGCTTTCCCGTCTTACGGGAAGTCCCTCGGGAATGCCGTATTCCGCGTCGGGATAGAAGGCACGCTTGCCCTGCTTTAAGGCAATGGCCAGGTACTCGGGAAGCTTTTCCATAGAGGCGGTACCAAAGAGGAAATCGACGTAGGGATATTTGTTTTTGATGTCGTCAAGACGGTGCTCCTGGGCTACCATGCAGCCGCAGATGCCGATGAGGAGATGGGGATTCTTGGCCTTCAGATGCTTGAGCTGCCCCGTTAAGGAGAGGGCCTTCAGCTCGGCGTGCTCTCGGACGGCACAGGTGTTATAGAGAATAAACTCTGCCTTCTCGGGGTTATCGGTGTACTCGTAGCCAAGTGCCTCGGCCATGCCGGCTATGCGTTCGCTGTCGGCCTCGTTTTGCTGACAGCCGAAGGTGCGGATATGGACACCGGGGCGTCTGCCGTGGGCTTCGGTAAAGGACTGACAGCAGGCTTTGACGTAGGCCTCGCAGCCGGAAGGGAAGAGCGTCTTGAGAGATGGCTTCATGGGAACCTCGAATCGGTCGTGTTTTGGACAAACGTATCCATTCTATTAAACAACATTATACCGCAAAAAATCGTATCTGTCAATGAAGTGTGATTGACAAAACGAAAAAAAGGTGCTATAATAAGTGGAAAGTCCATGAATTTTGAAGGCTTGAGGTAAGAGCTATGTTATACATCATCGATACCGCCAATATTGAAAAGATCAAGCACTGCATTGAGTACTATCCCATTGCCGGTGTTACCACCAATCCCACCATCATCTCCAAGGAGCATACCGACTTCATCGATCTGATCCGCAAGATCGAAGATGTGATCGGAAACGATCGGATGTTCCATATTCAGCTCACCGGTGACACCGCCGAGCAAATGATGGAGGAGGCGAAGGCCCTTCGCAACGTCATCGGCGACAATCTTTACGTGAAGATCCCCGTGGGAGAGGAAGGCCTGAAGGCCACCATGAAGCTCCACAAGGAGGGCTTCCACATTACCGAGACCGCCATCTTTACCCAGCAGCAGGCCCTCATGGCCGCCATGGCGGGAGCCGATTTCGTGGCGCCTTACGTCAACCGTCTGGATAACATCGTCAGCGACGGCGTCAACGTCGTCGGTGAGATCGCCTCTATGTTCCAGCGCTACGGCCTCAAGACCAAGGTGCTGGCGGCCAGCTTCAAGACGGCCGAGCAGGTACACAAGATCAGTATGGTGGGCGGTCACGCCGTGACGGTCAACCCCGAGATCCTGGAATCTTTGATCTATCATCCCCTTACCATGTACGCCATCGACGATTTCAAGGCCGACTGGGAAAGCGTATACGGCAAAAAAACCATCATGGATATGGTGAAGGAAAAGGAACAGTAACGCTATGCGTCACACAAGAGCAGGAAAACTCGTCAATCGCATTTTGGCAGGCCTCTGCTGTGCGGTTCTTGTTTTCATGCTCTTTTCTTCTGCCGAGGTCGGGCTTCTGTCGGCCAAGACGTCGGTAGGGGAGCTGAACGCCAAGATCGAAAAGCTGGAGGATGAGCTGAAGGCCGCCGAGGAGGCGCGGAAGAAGGCCGAGAAGGCCTATCAAGCGGTGAAGGACGACTACGACGACCTGCAGGCCCGCAAGGAGGCCATTGACGCGGAGGTTGAGGCCATTGAACGGCAGGCAGAGGCCCTGCGGCAGGTGGAGAAGGGATACGCCGAACAGGAGAAGATCCTGAACGGACGGATCGCCGCCATGGAGCAGGAGCTGGACACCCTGCTGACTACCATCAAGGATCGTCTTCGTCTGAGCTACGAGGACGGCCGATCCGATATGCTCACCCTGCTGTTTTCCAGTCAGGGCTTGTACGAATTTCTGACGGCGGCCGAACGGCTTTCGATATTGGCCGAGCAGGATAAAGAAGCGATCCGCCGGTGCGAGGACTTTGCCAACACCCTCCGCCGGGAGAAGGAGACGCTTGCCGAAACGGTAGCAAGTGCTGCCGAAACCTCGGTTCGACTGCAGAACACCCTGTCTGAGCTTGAGGCCAAGGAAAACGAGGTCACCGCCATGCTTGCCGACCTGGAAAAGGATCACAAGGCCATGTTAAAGGCACTGGAGCAGGCCGAAAAGGCGGAGGCAGAATACCGTAAGCAGTTACAGGACAAGCTGGAGCAGCTCGCCCAGATCGGAAGTCCCGAATATAACGGCGGGGCGTTCATCTGGCCCCTTCCCGCCAAATACAAAAAAATCTCCTCCGCCTTTGGCAACCGGACGCACCCCGTGACCGGAAAGCCTCAGTTTCACGAGGGCATCGATATTCCCGCCCCCAATAAGACCGAGATCTATTGCGTGGCCGACGGCGTTGTCGTCGAGACCGGAAACCATTACGCCAACGGAAAGTACGTTCTCGTGGATCACGGCGGTGGTGTGGTGACCTCCTACGCGCATCTTCATACCATCGGTGTGAAAAAGGGTGAGATTCTGAAGCAGGGTGAGGTTTTGGGTCTTGTGGGACGAACGGGATGGACCACCGGCAACCACCTGGATTTTTCCCTGTATATCAAGGGCAAGGCCGTGGACCCCATGGACTATTTGCCTAAAAAATAAAGGCCTGCCCGTTGGCGGGTCTTTCCCCTGTTGTGGGACGGATAACGTCGGGACAACCGGCATACAATGCCATGAATCGATTACGAAAGGATTCTCGTTATGCAACCTTGGGAAATACTCACCTACGCCGTTACCCTATCGATGGACGCCTTTTCGGTTTCGGTGTGTAAGGGCCTGACGCTGAAGCAGGTCAAGCTGCGGCACTGCGTCACCGTTGGACTCTATTTCGGCATTGCGCAAGCGGTGATGCCCTTGATCGGCTATCTTCTGGCCAGCACCGTAGCAAGCCGGATCGCCGACGGCTCCTTCTATATTGCCTTCCTTCTGCTTCTTATCATCGGCGTGAATATGATCCGCGAGGCCCTTAAGGGAGAGGAATCCTGCACCGACTGCGCCCTCACCTTTCGGGCGTTGTTCCCCATGGCGGTGGCAACCAGTATCGACGCCATGGCAGTCGGCGTTACCTTTGCCCTGGAACAAAACGTAAGGATCGTTCCGGCCGTGGCTACCATCGGTCTTGTTACCCTTCTTCTCTGCGCCGTCGGCGTTCGCTTCGGCAGCTTCGTGGGCAGTAAGTTCCGAAAGACCGCCTCCATCATCGGCGGTGCGGTACTGGTGGGTATGGGGATCAAGATCCTGCTGGAGGGCCTTGGCGTGCTGTAAAAATAACGGCTTTCTTTCCGATCGTGGAAAGAAAGCCGTTTTTTATGCATCCCGCTTGCGCCACTTGGCAGGGGAGGTGCCGTATTGCTCCCGAAAGCGGCGGTGGAAAAAGCTGTTGTTTTCGTAGCCAATGGCCTCGGCAATGGCGGATACCGGCATATCGCTGTGGAGGAGCAGCCGCTCTGCCTCAGCAAACCGCTTCTCCTTTACCAGGTCGGAGAAGGAGGCACCGAACAGCTCGGTGATCCGACGGCTGACGTACGGGGGCGTCATGCCCACCAGCTCCGATAATTCCGTAAGGGTGGCGGTGCGGTAAGAGGTTTCTAAATAATCGCTGACGGTACGCCGAAGGGAGTTGCCCTCTCCCTCTTCAGGGGAACCGTGTACGAGCAGAGAAGGGACGGTCTCAAAATACCGAAATACCAAGGAAAGGGTGTCGGCCAGCAGGGCCTGGGAGGCGCCGCTCTTCAGCAGTGTCTCGCGGATCAAATTCTCCAGGAGATTCTCCACGGCAGGATGCTCCTTAACGCAAAACAGTAAGAAGCGAGCCTTGCCGTCCTCCTTGCGGTCCTCGTCGGCAAATTCCCGCAGATGAGGACTGCCCCGGAAGCGGGAGGCGGCGTAGGAAAGAAAGTCCCGTGAAATGATGTAATTGACGGCGATGTCCCCCTCACCCGACGCCGTGATGGAGTGCCGCACGTGGCGGTTCATCAGTAGCAGCTCCCCCGCCTCCATGCGGTATGAGTGCCCCTCGATCTGATGGCTGACGCTGCCGGCGCAGACGTACATCATTTCCAGATAGCTGTGTGAATGGACGGGTATATCGGTAAAACGGGTGTGCATATGAGAGCTGACCATTTGCCGGCTGCCAATGACGTTCCAGATGTAATCCCGACGCCGCAGCGGCATATTGTCGAAGGGCATGGCACTGTCGGACAGGGCCCCGGCGCTCATGGTCATGACCGAGCGTTCGTTTGCGGAAATGTGGGAAATGCGTGCCAAAATCGACGCGTCCATGGGATTTGCTCTCCTTTCGGGCGTTTTTTCGTTCTGCACAACAGAATAGCAGATTTTCTATCCGTTTTCAAGTGCTTTTTTGAAAATTATCTTAAAAAAGGACGCAAATTATCGCAAAATACGCTCTTTTATATTCTTCTCAATATGGTATAATGAAGATAATCATGATAATGCCCCCAAATGGGCTGAAAACGGCTTTGCTTATCGGCGGAGCCGAATTTCGAAAGAAGAGAGGTCAACCATGTATTATCTGGCAATTGACATCGGTGCCTCCAGCGGCCGTCATATCCTCGGCTCGGTGGAGAACGGCAAGCTGGTCATCGAGGAGATGTACCGCTTCCCCAACGGCATGAAGAAGAAGGACGGCTCCTTAATATGGGACGTAGAGGCCCTGGCGGCGCACGTCAAGGCGGGTATTGCCGCCTGCGTCAGCAAGGGTAAGACGCCCTCCTACATCGGAATCGACACCTGGGCGGTGGATTACGTTCTCTTAGACCGAGAAGGGAAGCCCATCGGCGACGCCTTCGGTTACCGGGATTCCCGTACCGAGGGAATGGATCAAAAGGTTTACGAGAAGATCCCCGAGGCAGAGCTCTACGTCCGCACCGGCATCCAGAAGGCCATGTTCAACACCGTCTACCAGCTGGAAGCCGTCAAGCAGACGAGCCCCGAGCAGCTGGAAAAGGCCGAGACGCTGCTCATGATCCCCGATTACCTGGGATACTGTCTCACAGGCAAGGCCTGCTCGGAATACACCAACGCCACTACCGGCCAGCTGGTCAAGGCAGGGGAAAGCGAATGGGACTACGAGCTCATCGAACGTTTGGGCTTACCTCGCCGCATTTTCAAGCCACTCCGTATGCCCGGCTACGTCGTCGGGCCCCTCTCCGAGGAGGTGGAGGCCGAAACGGGATGCGTCGGTGCCAAGGTGATCCTGCCCCCTACTCACGATACCGGATCGGCCGTGGTGGCGGTGCCTACCAACGAGGAGGACGTGATCTATATCAGCTCCGGCACCTGGTCGCTGATCGGTGTGGAGCGCCTCGTCCCCGACACGTCGGCGAAGAGTCAGGCACACAACTTTACCAACGAAGGCGGCTTTGATCTTCGTTACCGTTACTTAAAGAACATCACCGGTCTTTGGATGATCCAGTCCATGAAGAAGGAATTGGGCGGTGATTACACCTTTGATATGCTCTGCAACATGGCAAAGGAATACGACAACACGCCTCTCCGTGTGGATCCCAACGACAGCCGGTTCCTGGCTCCCGACAGCATGATCGCCGAGGTCAAGGCGGCGGTTGGCAAGGAGGACCTCTCCATCGGCGAGATGTTCTCGGTGGTCTACCACAGTCTGGCCGACTGCTACCGCAAATCGGTCGCCGAGATCGAGGAGATGCTGGGACGCCCCATGAAGGCCATCCATATCGTGGGCGGCGGATGCAAGGACGATTACCTCTGCGCCCTGACTGCCCGCGCCTGCGAAAAGCCGGTCTACGCCGGCCCCATCGAGGCGACTGCGATCGGCAATCTTGCTTCCCAAATGATCGCCACCGGTGTCTTTTCTGACCTTGCCGAGGCGAGAAACGTGATCTTCGACAGTTTTGACGTCAAGCGCGTCTGATGATGAATAGGAAAGGAACTACCACCATGAATGCTCTTTACGAAGCCGCGAAACAACGCTATGCCGAAATCGGCATCGATACCGAGGAGGCCATTGCCAAGCTGGGAGACGCCGTGATCTCCATGCACTGCTGGCAGGGTGACGACGTGCTGGGATTTGACTCCGAGGGAGGACTGTCCGGCGGTATTCAGACCACCGGTAACTACCCCGGCCGCGCCCGTACCCCCGACGAGCTGATGCAGGACATCGACAAGGCCCTCTCCCTTGCCCCCGGTAAGCATAAGCTGAACCTTCACGCCTGCTACGCCATCTTTGAGAAGGGCGAGTTCGCTGACCGCGACGCCCTGGAGCCCAAGCATTTTGCCAAATGGGTGGCCTTTGCCAAGGAAAGAGGCCTCGGTCTGGATTTCAACCCCACCTGCTTCTCCCATCCCAAGGCTGAGGGGCTGACCCTCTCCTCTCCCGACGAGGCGATCCGCACCTTCTGGGTCAACCACGTCAAGGCCTGCATCCGCATCTCGGAATATTTTGCTGACGAGACCGGCATGCCCTGCGTTATGAACATCTGGATCCCCGACGGTCTGAAGGATACCCCCGCCGACCGTATGGGCCCCCGCGCTCGCTTCAAGAAATCCCTGGATGAGATCCTGGCTCAGCCCTACGATAAGAAGAAGGTCTACATCACGCTGGAAAGCAAGGTCTTCGGTATCGGCGTTGAGTCCTATACCGTCGGCTCCGCCGAGTTTACCCTCGGCTATGCCTCGGCAAACGGCCTGGTGCCGCTGATGGACAACGGCCACTACCATCCCACCGAGGTGGTCTCTGACAAGATCTCCTCTCTGCTTCTCCTCAACGAGAAGCTGGCCCTCCACGTCACCCGCGGTGTCCGTTGGGACTCCGACCACGTGGTTCGTCTGGACGACGAGACCAAGGAGATCGCCAAGGAGATCGTAGCCAGCGGCCGTATGGACGATATCGCCATGGCTCTCGATTTCTTTGATGCCTCCATCAACCGCATTGCCGCCTGGGTCGTCGGTCTGCGCAGCTTCCGTAAGGCTCTTCTGTCGGCTCTCCTCACCCCCCACGCCACCCTTACCGCTCTGCAGGACAGCCAGCAGTTTACCAAGCTGATGGTTCTTCAGGAGGAGCTGAAGACCATGCCCATGGGCGCCGTTTGGGAGGAATTCTGTGCCCGTCAGGGCGTTGTGGCAGGCGAGGGCTGGTTTGATACCGTCACCGCCTACGAGAACGACGTGCTGCTGAAGCGCGTATAAAGGAGACCCGACTCATGACACTGGATGAACTGAACGCAAGGAAGGGGGAGCTTCCCCCTGTCAGCAATAGCTGCTATATCAACAACCATATTCACACCTGCCATTCCTTTTCCCCCTATACGCCTACCGCTGCCGTCTATATGGCCTGCAAAAGCGGCCTTGCCACGGCAGGCATCGTGGACCATGATACCACCGCCGGCGCAAGAGAATTTCTTGAGGCGGGAAGACGGATCGGCATGCCGGTCACCGTCGGTGCCGAGTGCCGTATCGATATGTCGGGTACCCGTCTGAACGGCAGACGCTTAAATAACCCCGATCAGAAATCGGTGGCCTACGTGGTCATGCACGGCATTCCTCACAGCAACATTGAAAAGGTGGACGATTTTCTGAAGCCCTACCGTGCTCACCGCAACGTCCGTAACCGCGGCATGATCGAGAACATCAACAAGCTGGTGGGTGGCTTCGGTGTAACGGTGGACTTTGACCGCGACGTGCTGCCGCTGTCCACCACCTCCGTGACCGAGCGCCATCTGCTCTTTGCCCTGACCAAGAAGATCACCGAAAAGTACCGCACCCCTGCCGACGTGGTGGCCTTTATGAAGGACGTGATGGGCATTGCCGTCAGCGGCAAGAATGAGGAGAATATCCTTGCCGGAGAGCAAACGCCTGCCTTCTATGAGTACGATATTCTCGGCGCTCTGAAGGGCAACCTGGTGGAGAAGATCTACATCCCCGCCACCGCTGAGCTTCCCTCGGTGGGAGATTTCACCGATATGGTCCATCGCTACGGCGGCGTCGCCGCTTACGCTTACCTCGGCGACGTTGGCAACTCCGTTACCGGCGATAAGAAGGCCCAGAAGTTCGAGGACGACTATCTGGACGAGGTCTTTGACGTGCTGGAGGAATACGGCTTTGACGCCGTGACCTTCATGCCTACCCGCAACACGGCCGAGCAGCTGGATCGTGTCATGGAGCTTTGCCGCACGCGGCACTTCTTCCAAATCAGCGGTGAGGACATCAATTCTCCCCGCCAGAAGTTCATTTGCCCCGCCTACGAGAACCCCAAATTTACCCATCTGGTGGAGGCGGCTCATACCCTTATCCGTTATGAGAACCTGGCCGATACCGACCTCAAAGCCGCCCGCGAGCTGATCCGGGTGTAAGAAAGAAGGAAACATCATGGAAGAACTCAAACTGCTTGAAGCGATGTCCAATCGCTACGGTGCCGATCCCCGCTACGTGCTGGCAGGAGGCGGTAACACCTCCTTTAAGAACGATACCACCCTTTACGTCAAGGGCTCCGGTACCTCTCTTGCCACCATCAAGGCCGAGGATTTTGTCCGTCTTGACCGTGCCAAGCTCTCGGCTATGTGGGACGTGACCTACTCGGCAAACGAGGCCGAGCGTGAGAGCCAGGTGCTCTCCGACATGATGGCGGCCCGCCTTGAGGGCGAGACCCGCCGTCCCAGCGTGGAGACCCTGCTTCATAATCTGTTCCCCCGCCGTTTCGTGCTTCACGTCCATCCTGCCGCCGTCAACGGCATGACCTGCGGTGTGAAGGGTAAGGCCATCGCCGCCAAGCTGTTCCCCGAATCGGTGTGGGTAGACGCCTGCCGTCCCGGCTACATTCTCGCCGCCATCTGCCGCGAGGAGCTGAACGCCTACCGTGCCAAGACCGGTAAGGATGCCTGCCTGCTCTTCCTGCAGAATCACGGCGTCTTCTTTGCCGGCGATACGGTGGAGGAGATCGACGCTCTCGTATCGGGTATGATGGACACTTTGGCGGACTATGCCGCAACCGTGAAGGAAGAAACCCGCGCCAATCTCTGTGCTTGGCTGAAGGAGCTGACCGGTGTCGCCTTTTCCGCCTTCCTTGACGGCGGTGACGTTGCGGCCTTTGATCCCGGCTTCAATAGCCCCACGCCCGACCATATCGTTTACTGCAAGGCCAATTATCTGACGGTTGACTTTACCGCTACCAAGGAAGAGCTGGCCAAGCAGGTGGAGGCCTTCAAGACCGCGAACACCTACAATCCTCGCGTCATTATCGTCAAGGGTGAGGGCGCCGTGGTGCTGGGTGCTGACGAAAAGCAGCTCAACACCGTGAAGGACGTCTTCCTCGATCAGGTCAAGGTCTTCCACGCTTCCCGTTGCTTCGGCGGCTACTTCGGCATGAGCGACGATCTGGTTGACTTCATCGTTAACTGGGAAGTGGAGAGCTACCGCGCCAAGGTCAGTGCCGGGAATTAATGGGATCAAGAAAGCGCTGTGAGGGTATTGCGGCGATGGTAAGTGCCGTCATGCCATCCTCCCGGCCGGGAGGATGGAGATGCTCTGACTTACGGCGGTTACAAGGATTCTATCCATATTAAGAAACATCCTGTGTTTTTGAACACAGGATGTTTTTTCGTCATTCAGAAAATGAGCTGGACCAGCACCATATAGAGGACGGTTCCTCCTGCAACGGATAGGAGCATCTGCCGCTTCCAGAGATGGAGAGAAACAACGGCGGCAATGGCAATGAGCTCGGGGAGTCCGTGACTGCCTCCGAGGAGGCTGACGTTCTTCAAACAGTAGATCACGAGGAGTCCAAATACGGCAGCGGGAAGTACACGGCCGAGATATTGAATCGGCCGGGGTGTTTGCTTGTTGGCAGGGAAGAGAAGGAAGGGCAAGAAGCGTGTCAGCATGGTGCCGAGGGCAATGATGGCCACGGTCACGATCTGTTGCGTCAGCGTCATACGGCTTCACCTCCTTGCCAGTTGTCGCGGTATCCCCGCAGAAGCAGAAGTATGAGAATGACGGGCATGGCCACCAGCAGAAAGGCGTCTACCCCAAAAAGGACACGGCATAGAAGCGTCACGCCAAGGCCCAGTAAGGAGCTGGTATGGGAGGACTCCTTCAACCATCCCTCTAAAAAGATCACCGCAAACATGGCAGTCATTACGAAGTCGATCCCCTCGGTGCTGAAGGTGACAAGGGAGCCGAGAAGCGCTCCAAGCGTTGCACCCGTGATCCAATAGCACTGATTCAGCAGTGTTACGAAAAACATGAAGTGGTGACGGTCGATTCCCTCGGGAATTACGGCGGAGCAGTTGACGGAAAAGCTTTCGTCGCACATACCGAAAATGAGATAGAGCTTTCGCCACCCTGTCCCACGGTACTTGTCCAGCATGGAAAGTCCGTAAAAGAGGTGGCGGGCATTGATCATCAGCGTCATGCCGAGGGCCAAAAGGGGATGAAAGGCGCCGAGCAGCAGCTCGACTGCCACAAATTCCATGGATCCCGCAAAAACCAGCACACTCATAGCAATGGGGAACCAAGGGGAAAGTCCCGATACCCGTGCATAGATCCCATAGGTCATGCCGAGAAAGAGAAAGCCTGCCAGAATGGGAACGGTTTTGGGGAAGGCCGCCTTGAGAGCGGCAATCGTTTTGTTTTGCGTCATTGTGACCTCAAATCGAAAAGGGCGCAGGGATAACATCAATGTGTTGAGGCCCGCGCCCTTATTTATGCCGTTACGTTTTTGTGGGTTTTCTTGATGCGTCGGACGTCCCGGATCATGCGGAGAGCGTCCTTTACGGGATTTACCTTCGAGTGGGCTTCGTTGTGGCGCGCGATCTTGACGGGAAATTCCGATACGGTCTTCCGTAGCTTGTCGGCCAGGATCAGCACCTCAAGATCGAAGGCAAAGCCGTTCACGGTACAGCGGGAGAAAATATCCCGTGCCGCCTCGCGGGTGAGGCATTTCAGGCCGCACTGGGAATCGGAATAGCGGAATCCCGCAAGGAGTGCGATCATCTTAATGTAGGTCTTGGACATCAGCTTGCGAAGGAAGGGATACCCGTCGTAGCCGTCGGTTCGCAGATTGCGAGAGCCGATCACCAGGTCGGCATCCGTTTGCTCCCGTTGTCTCCAAATATTGAGGATCGCGTCACATCCGTAGGCCAGGTCGCAGTCGGTATAGACGATCACGTCCCCTTGACAGGCGAGGATCCCCTCGCGAACGGCTGAGCCCTTGCCCCGGTTGTCGGGGTATCCCTCCACACGGACGCGGGGGAGGTCGAGGGCGGTGATAGCCGCTACGCTGTTGTCGCGGCTTCCGTCGCTGAAAAATACGATCTCGTAGTCGCCGTCGGGAAAGGCGGCGTCAAGGTAGGCGGACAGCGTTCTTGCCGTGTCAGCAGCGATCCGGTCCTCATTATACATGGGAATGAGGACCGAAAGACGAGGTGTCATAGGCATGCCTTTCCTTTATCGGCTGTTGGCCAGATAGTAGTCGATCATCACGGCCTGGACGGCCAGACGCTCGTCATCGGAACGGTTGGTGCAGGTGGAGAGGGTAAGCAGGCGGTCGCCCTCGCTAAAGGTCTGATCGGGCACTGCATGGATGGAGCTGTCACGCATCTCGTTGGCAAAGACCACGAAGTCCTCTCGGGTGGAAAAATGAGTGCGGATATACTGATAATACATACTGGTCTGGTAAACCGAAAAGACCTTGTAGGTGAACATGCCGTCCAGCGTGTAGATCTTAATGATGTTGTTGGAGCGGAAAAAGGGTTCCTTCAGGAATTTATCGAGAGAATGGAACATGGTGTTGTTGGACATATGATGGCCGTAGATCACCAGATTATAATTTCGCATTAGCTCCCGATTGCAGCGATAGTCGGCAAAAATTGCTCCCGCCGACAGTTTTCCACCCTTGTAGGAATGGGTCAGATAGTATTTGTTGTTGTCGGACTGCATGATGGGATAATTGATGGGAGTACCCTCCAGCACGATCCAGCCGTAAAGATCGGGATACTTTTCCTTCAAGGCGGAGAGTCTACTGCGGACGCGCTCGTATTCCTTGTTGAGGGTGGAGGAGTTCACGATGTTGCTGATGTCCTCGTCGGTCAGGTTTTGGCAGGCTTCGTAGTCGGGCGTCGGCACGCCCTGGGGGGAGGAAAGCATCAGCTCAGGCTGGCCGTCGGCTTGACCGACAAGACTTCCGTAAAGCCGTTCGGCCTCGGCATATTGGATCAGGGAATTGAGAATATAGATGCCGCATCCCACCATTACCGCACAGCAGACGGCAAAGATGACGGTGCGCAGATGATCCCCGAGGAAAGTGAGAAGGGATCGTTTCTTTTTGTCAATGGCTACAATGTCGTCGGGGGACAGGTCTATCACCGAACGGACAAACTCGTTCGGCTGGTTGCCATCATGGCGTTGATTTTGCTTATGATCAGCCATGGAATACCTCCGATGTGTGAAATGATGGGGCTCGGCGCTGCCAAGCCCCGATGAGCCAATCAGATCTCGACCATGGAGGGATCCCACATGGCGGGAGCCTCGTAGCCGAGAAGGTTGGCGACGGTGGCGGCCAGAGCCGACAGACCGAAGCTGCCGTCGTCGGTTTTGACGGCGTAAGTGTCACGGTAGAAGTTATCGTAGACGATGCAGGGAACCTTGTTCAGGGTGTGACTGGTCTTGGCCTTAAAGGAGCCGTCCTTACCGGTCTTCAGGTTGCCTTTCTTGTCCAGCTCGTACATTTCGTCGGCGTTGCCGTGGTCGGCGGTAATGAGGGCCACACCCTGCATCTCGTCGATGACCTTGAGAAGACGGCCCAGCTGAAGGTCAAGGGCTTCCATGCTGCACTTGGTGGCGGCAAAGGAGCCGGTGTGACCTACCATGTCCCCGTTGGGGAAGTTGCAGCGAAGGAAGCGGTACTTGCCGGAACGGAGTGCCTCGATCAGGGTATCGGTGATCTCGGCGCACTTCATCCAAGGACGCTGCTCAAAGGGAACGACGTCGGAGGGGATCTCCACGTAAGTCTCAAGCGTTTCGTTGAATTTACCGCTCTTGTTTCCGTTCCAGAAGTAGGTCACGTGACCGTATTTCTGGGTTTCGGAAATGGCGTAGGACGCCACGCCGGTGTCAGCCAGATATTCACCGAGGGTATTGGTGATCTCGGGAGGGCTGACCAGGTAGTTCTTCGGAATGTGCAGGTCGCCGTCGTATTCCAGCATACCGGCATAGACGACCTTGGGGTAACGGACGCGGTCGAACTTGTCAAAGTCGGCGTCGTCAAAGGCACGGGAGATCTCGATGGATCGGTCGCCGCGGAAATTATAGAAGATGACGCTGTCGCCGTCCTCAACGGTGCCGAGCGGCCTGCCGTTTTCGGCGATCACGAAGGGAGGCAGATCCTGGTCGATCACGCCCAGCTCGGTGCGATAGGTCTCGATGGCCTCGGTGGCAGAAGCAAAGGTGCGCCCCTCGCCCAGCACGTGGGTCTTCCAGCCCTCGTGAACCATTTCCCAGTTGGCCTCGTAGCGGTCCATGGTGATCTTCATGCGGCCGCCGCCCGAGGCGATGGCGATGTCGAAGGATTCGGAACGGAGGTCAGCAAGGAAGGCCTCAAAGGGAGTGACGTAATCCAGCGCCGAGGTCTCGCCCACGTCCCGTCCGTCCAGCAGAATGTGAACACGGACACGGCGGACGCCGTCCTCCTTGGCACGGAGGATCAGGGCCTTCAGGTGGTCGAGATGGGAATGAACGTTACCGTCGGAGAAAAGGCCGAGGAAATGCAGGGTAGCCTGATGATCCAGCACGTTTCCGACCACCTTCTTCCAGGTATCGGAGGCAAAAAGCTTGCCGCTTTCGATGGATTGGGACACCAGCTTGGCGCCCTGGGCGAAGACCTGGCCCGAGCCGAGAGCGTTATGGCCGACCTCGGAGTTGCCCATATCGTCGTCAGAGGGAAGACCGACGGCGGTGCCGTGAGCCTTGAGGGCAAGGGTCGGATAGTTCTTCATCAAATAATCCAGATTGGGAGTATAGGCGGCGGCAACGGCATTTCCGCCGTTGTCGGGGGCAAGGCCGACGCCGTCCATCACAATGGCCACGACCGGGCCCTTTACACCGGCAAAGCCGTTTGCTTTCGTAAGGAGTTTATTCATGATACTGTCGCTTTCTCCGGCGGAAACATCTTTGTAGGTGCGCCCACCGAGACGCCGGTTCGGCAGGCAAACTCTTGTCCCATATATTATACACGATAATTATGAATAAAGAAATAGTTTTTTGCAATTTTCTTGACTTTTTTCGCATTTGCGGCGCACAATAAGAAAACGATGCCGTGCAAACGGCATCGTAAGCTCTTATTTTGCGGTTCTGCGGCGTTACGTCGCCACGGTTTCGCCGTCGTCGGATGACGGTGGGACGTGTTCCGAACCGTTCGCCTGTTCTAAAGGCGTGGGGGCGCCAAGGCAGAGCTGCTTCAAACCCTCAAGGCCGAGACGCTTTCCGGTGGAAACGCAGTGAAGGATGCCGGTGTAGTGATTATCTGCGATGATAAAATGCTCGGCCAGGGGCAGCGCCATCTTTTCAAACAGCATGGCATATTCGCTTGTCATCGCCAGGTCAGCCTCAGAGGGCTCTACCGACCCCTCGGGATGGTTGTGCGCCAGCACCACCGAGGCGGCGCCGCGGCGAAGGGCGTGTTCGGCAATGATACGGAAATTGGTCTCGGTCCGGTTCACGGTGCCCTCGCTGACCACGATCAGATCCATCATCTCAGCACGGTTGTTGAGCAGGATGGCCACCAGCTTTTCTCTGGTCTGACCGATGAAATAGTTGACGAGATAGCTTCCCAGCTTGTGCATGTCTCCGAAGGAGGGATAGCGGACCTCCTTATTCATCAGATAGGCACGGGCAAGACAGGGAATCATCGTTAACAGCGTGGCGGTGTTCTCCCCGACGCCGGGACAGCGGATGAGCTCCTCGTAGTCGGCCTCCAAGACGCCGGCAAGCGAACCAAAATGCTTGATCAAACGGTGCGCCAGGGGATTGACGTCCCTTTGCGGAATGGCGTAAAAGAGAAGAAGCTCAAGGATCTGATGGGGCTCAAAATGCTCCATTCCTTCTTTGAGAAATCGGGTCTTCATGCGTTTTCGGTGGTTTTTGTGGAGGTTATTGCTGTCGTCCATGAGGGTCTCCTTTTCAGAAAATCAAGCATTATTATTGCATAAAAAAGGCGTTTTGTCAAGTGTTGTCGAAAGAATGGCAAATGGTGGTTTCGATCGGAGCTTAAGCGGTGCGTCACCGTCTGCGGCAAAATGCCGTGCAGATGATCAAAGGAATCGACAAAAAACAAATTTTTCCATACATAGAACCCATTCGGCCGACCATAATAAGGACAGAACCGCAGAAGATGCAGGTTCGATCAATCAATACCATCAAGGTAAGGAGAAATGAAAATGGCTACGAATAGCAACAAGCACGTGGTTCCTGAGGCTCGCGCCGCAATGGACAAGTTCAAGATGGAGGCTGCCAGCGAAGTTGGCGTTAACCTCAACAACAGCTACAATGGTGACATCACTGCCCGTCAGGCCGGCTCTGTAGGCGGTCAGATGGTCAAGAAGATGATCGAGAAGTACGAGAACGATCTGAAGAACGGCAACCGCTAATGCTTTAACACCGTCATGTCCTGTTAGGAGATGAGCAAAGAACCGAAGGCAAAGGCCTTCGGTTCTTTGTTTTATTGGTGCAGCATCCTTTTCAGGTATTCTCCCGTATGAGAGCCGGGGGTGTTGGCCACCTGCTCGGGGGTACCGCAGGCGATGAGCGTGCCGCCCTTGTCGCCCCCCTCGGGCCCCATGTCCAGGATATAGTCGGCGGTCTTGATCAGATCGAGGTTGTGCTCGATGACGATGACCGAATTGCCCTGATCCGCCAGGCGCTGGAGGATCGAGATCAGACGGTTGACGTCGTCGGCGTGGAGTCCGGTGGTGGGCTCGTCTAAGATATACGCGGTTTTTCCGGTGCCGCGGCGGGCCAACTCGGTGGCCAGCTTGACGCGCTGCGCCTCACCGCCCGACAGGGTGGTGGAGGACTGCCCGATCTGAATATAGCCGAGGCCCACGTCATAGAGCGTCTGAAGCTTACGGCGGAGCTTGGGTAGGTTTTCAAAGAAGGTAAGGCCCTCGGCTACCGTCATGTCAAGCACGTCGGAGATGGTCTTCCCCTTGTACTTAACCTCCAGGGTATCGCGGTTGTAGCGTTTGCCGCGGCAAACGTCGCAGGTGACGTAGACGTCGGGCAGAAAATGCATTTCAATCTTCTTGACGCCGTCCCCCTCGCAGGCCTCGCAGCGTCCACCCTTTACGTTAAAGGAAAAGCGTCCCGCCTTGTAGCCACGCATTTTGGCGTCGTTTGTGGAGGCAAACAGCTCGCGAATGTCGTTGAACAGTCCCGTGTAGGTGGCGGGATTGGAGCGAGGCGTGCGTCCGATGGGGCTCTGGTCGATGGCAATGACCTTGTCAAGGTGCTCGATCCCCTCCACCCGATCGTGCCTGCCGGGGCGTGTGAGGGCACGGTTCAGCTTTTTGGCCAAAACGGGGTAGAGAATGGCGTTGATGAGAGAGGATTTTCCCGATCCCGATACGCCGGTAACGCAGACGAGCATCCCAAGGGGAACGGTCACGTCAATGTTTTTCAGATTGTTCTGCTTGGCACCGATGATCTGTAAGCAATGGCCGTTGCCCTCCCGACGGGTGGCAGGGACGGCGATCCGTTTCTTGCCCGACAGATATTGTCCCGTCAGGGAGTCGGAATTGGCCATGATCTCGGCTGGAGTTCCTGCCGCCACGATCTGACCGCCGTGGACGCCGGCACCGGGGCCAATGTCCACGAGAAAGTCGGCCTCCAGCATGGTCTCCTCGTCGTGTTCCACCACGATCACGCTGTTGCCCACGTCGCGGAGGGCCTTCAGGGCGGCGATCAGCTTGCGGTTATCCCGCTGATGCAGGCCGATGCTGGGCTCGTCCAAAATATACAGTACCCCCATGAGGGAGGATCCGATCTGGGTAGCCAGGCGGATCCGCTGGGCCTCACCGCCCGACAGGGAGCCGGAGCGGCGGGAGAGGGTCAGATAATTCAGTCCCACGTTCTTTAAGAAGCCCAGGCGGGAGCGAAGCTCCTTCACGATGTCCCGGGCGATGGTCTCCTCGGTAGGGGAGAGCGCAAGGCTCTCCACGAAGGCCAGCGCCTCGTCCACCGACAACGCACAGAGCTCGTCGATGTTCTTACCTCCTACGGTGACGGCCAGGATCTCGTCCTTCAGACGGCGTCCGCGGCAGGCAGGGCAGGGAACAAATTCCAAAAAGTCCTCGTAGTAGTCGTTCTGTCCCATATCGTAGCGTTGCTCAATGAGAGGGAGAATGCCTTCAAAACGGATCCTTTGGTGGACGTGACGGCCTTCAAAGGAACGGTCGATCTCGTAGATCTCGTCCCCCGTGCCCCGGAACAGGGCGTTCCACGCCGCCTCCGAATACGCCTGAATGGGCATATCCAGGGTAAAGCCGTGGCGCTTGCCGACCGCCTCGTAGAGAGGGGCTGACCAGGTACTGCCGTCGATGGACTTAAAGCCGTTTACGGCGATGGCACCCTCGGCCAGGGAAAGGGAAGGATCGGGACAAACCAGCTCATAGGAGACGGTACGGAGCTCGCCGATGCCGGAGCAGCGCTGGCAGGCCCCCAAGGGATTGTTAAAGGAAAACATACGGGGGGAAAGCTCGGGCATACTGAAGTTGTGCTCCTCGCAGGCGTAGTTTTGCGAATAGCTCCGCTCGGTCTGACTGCCATCGGGGTTCAGAATGACCACGAGAAGGTTGCCCTTGGCCAGATTCAGAGCGTTTTCCGCCGAGTCGGTGAGGCGTGTACGGATGCCGTCCTTCATAACGAGACGGTCGACTACCACGTCGATCGTGTGCTTTTTGTTCTTATCCAGGGCGGGAGTATCGGATATATCGTAGGTCTCGCCGTCGATGCGGACACGGACGTAGCCGTTTTTCTTGGCCTCCTCCAGCACCTTTTCGTGCATACCCTTCTTGCTCCGCACCACGGGGGCGAGAAGGAGAAACTTGGTGCCGACAGGAAGGGAGCAGACGTCGTCCAGGATCTGATCGATGCTCTGCTGGCGGATCTCCTTGCCGCAGACGGGGCAGTGGGGAATGCCGATACGGGCGTACATCAGGCGGAGATAGTCGTAGATCTCGGTGACGGTGCCCACCGTGGAACGGGGGTTTTTGGAGGTGGTCTTCTGGTCGATGGAAATGGAGGGGGAAAGCCCTTCGATGAGATCCACGTCGGGCTTGTCCATCTGCCCCAAAAACATTCGGGCGTAGGAGGACAGGGACTCCACGAAGCGGCGGTGTCCTTCCGCATAGAGGGTATCAAACGCCAGAGACGATTTTCCCGATCCCGACAGGCCGGTAAAGACCACCAGCTTGTCCCTCGGGATGGTCACGTCGACGTTTTTCAGATTATGGACGCGAGCGCCCTTTACGGTAATCTTAGGGTAGGACATGGATAACGTAGCTTCCTTTCGGATCATTTGATGCGGAGTGCGGCGATCTTGTCGCGCAGATAGGCGGCGCGCTCGAAGTCGAGGCGCTTGGCCGCTTCCTTCATTTGCTTCGTCAGCTCCTCGGCGAGGGCCGTCTTCTCGTCCCTCGTCATGTTCTTGACGGGCTTGTCGGCGCTCTTTTCGCTCTTGGCACCCGAGAGGCCGATCTCGATGAGGTCGCGCACCGCTTTTTTGATGGTCTGAGGAGTAATGCCGTTGGCGGCGTTGTAGGCCATCTGGATCTTGCGGCGGCGCTCGGTCTCCTCCACGGCGGCGCGAATGGATCGCGTCATGACGTCGGCGTACATAATGACCTTACCCTCGGCGTTACGGGCAGCGCGGCCAACCGTCTGGATCAACGCCGTTTCGGAGCGCAAAAGCCCCTCCTTGTCGGCGTCCAGAATGGCAACCAGCGACACCTCGGGAATGTCAAGGCCCTCCCGCAGGAGGTTGATGCCCACCAGCACGTCGAAGACGCCGAGACGAAGATCACGGATGATCTCCATACGTTCAATGGTCTCCACGTTGTGGTGGATGTATTTGACCTTGATGAGGTTCATCTCCAGATACTCGGTCAGATCCTCTGCCATTTTGGTGGTGAGGGTGGTGACGAGGACCCGCTCGCCTTTTTCGGCGCGAAGGCGGATCTCGCCCATCAGGTCGTCTACCTGACCGGCAATGGGACGGATCTCGATCTCGGGATCCACAAGGCCGGTGGGACGGATGATCTGCTCGGCTATTTGAGTGGAGTTTTCCTTCTCATAGGCGGCGGGGGTGGCGCTGACGTAGATGACCTGGTTGATCTTGCTCTCAAATTCGTCGAAGAACAGGGGCCGGTTATCAAAGGCGGAGGGAAGACGGAAGCCATAGTCTACCAGGTTCTTTTTCCGCGCCCGATCGCCGCCGCTCATGCCCTTGACCTGGGGGAGGGTGACGTGGGATTCGTCGACGAACAGGAGGAAATCCTTAGGGAAATAGTCCATGAGGGTGTAGGGCGTGGTGCCGGGCTTCCGCCCCGAAAAGACGCGGGAGTAGTTTTCCACCCCCGAGCAGTAGCCGATCTCGCGGATCATTTCCATATCGTAGCGGGTACGCTCCTCGATGCGCTGGGCCTCGATGAGCTTGTTTTGGGATTTGAACCATTCCACCCGTTCCTCCAGCTCCTCCTCGATCTCAAGGAGAGCCCGATCTCGCTTGTCGTCAGTGGTAGCGTAGTGGGTGGCGGGAAAGACCGAGGCGTAGCGGAGCTCGCGGACCAGCTCGCCGGTAATGTAATTGATCTCTGACAGGCGTTCGATCTCGTCGCCGAAGAATTCCACCCGCAGGATCTTGGCATCGGCGGAGGGCGGGAAGATCTCCACCACGTCGCCGCGGACGCGGAAGCGGTTGCGCTCAAAGCCCACGTCGTTGCGGTCGTAATGAATGGAGACCAGACGGCGGAGCAGGGTATCCCGCTCCATTGCCATACCGGGGCGGAGGGAGATCATCAGATCGGTGTAATCCTCGGGATCGCCGAGGCTGTAAATGCAGGAAACCGACGATACGATGATCACGTCCCGCCGTTCAAAGAGGGCCGAGGTGGCGCTGTGGCGGAGCTTGTCGATCTCGTCGTTGACGAGGGAATCCTTTTCGATATAGACGTCCTTGCCCGGGATATAGGCCTCGGGCTGATAGTAGTCGTAATAGGAAACAAAATATTCCACCGCATTCTCGGGGAAGAACTCGCGGAACTCCGAGCAGAGCTGTGCGGCAAGGGTCTTATTGTGAGCGAGAACGAGGGTCGGACGGTTGACACGGGCGATAATGTTCGCCATGGTAAAGGTCTTGCCCGAGCCGGTCACGCCGAGAAGAGTCTGATCCCGATAGCCGGCATTCAGGCCCTCCACCAAGCGGTCGATGGCCTGGGGCTGGTCGCCGGTGGGCTGATAATCGGCCACCAGTTTGAATCGGTCCATGGGATCACCTCTCTTGCAGAACAAATGTTTTCTAACATCTTATTGTAACATATTGTTGCCCGATTGTAAAGAGATTTTTCAGGATTCGAACAATGGATGAAAAAAGCTCTCCCCTGCCATCGGCAGGGGAGAGTGGATCATTCCAGCTCAAAGGCGCCGGTATAGAGCTGATAGTAGGTGCCCTTTTCGGCGATCAGCTTTTCGTGGTTGCCGCGTTCGATGATGCGGCCGTGGTCAAGGACCATAATGACGTCGGAGTTCATAACGGTGGAAAGACGGTGAGCAATGACGAAGACGGTACGTCCCTCCATCAGCTTATCCATACCCCGTTGGACGATGGCCTCGGTACGGGTGTCGATGGAGGAGGTGGCCTCGTCCAGGATCATCACGGGAGGATCGGCCACGGCAGCCCGGGCAATGGAAATCAGCTGCCGCTGTCCCTGGGAGAGATTGGCGCCGTTGTTGGTCAGCTCGGTGTGATAGCCCTGAGGCAGACGGCTGATGAAGTCATCGGCGCCCACCAGCTTGGCGGCGGCGATGCATTCCTCG